>NZ_JBSFEV010000006.1:115542-383008 GCF_053594615.1 Streptomyces sp. NPDC001858 | reverse complement strand
TTTCGGATCCAGGTAAGTCATCCGGCCCAGAAACCTCCTTCCGAGTTCCTCCCGGCTCAGCCGGGGATACAAACAGGGCGCCTCGTGGCGCACAACGTCCGCTCCACCACCGAACGGCGCGGGATCACCGCGAACTGGGGAACTGCTGGTGGCGGTGCCCCCGCCCGGGCCCAGGTTGAGCGGAAACCACCATCGCGGCGCTGCACGATCTCCACGGTGATACCGGTGGCCTCCCGGGCCCAGGCGTGGAAGTCGGCACCGCGATAGCCCTGGTCTGCCCACACGTGCCGCAGGTGCGGGAAGGTATCGGCAGCCTGGGAGAACAGCACCACTGCGCCATCGCGGTCACCCACACTGGCCGGGCTCACGCAGGTGACCAGGACAGTGCCGCGGGTGTCGACAAGCAGGTGGCGCTTGATGCCGCTGACCTTCTTGCCGCCGTCGTAACCGTGGAGGCCGCCACGTTCACTGGCCCGGACACTCTGGCTGTCCACGATGGCCGCACTGGGAGTGGGATCCCGGCCCAGCTGCACCCGCTCGCATTCGCGCAGCGCCGTCAGCATCCGCTCCCACACGCCATCCATCTGCCAGCGCCGCCAGTAGTGGAAACCGTCTGCCACGGCGGTAAGTCATGCGGCAGCAGCCTCCAGGCGCAGCCTGCCCGCAACCAGTACGCCAGTGCGTCGAGGATCTCCCGCCGCGAGTGCTTCGCCGGCCGACCACCGGGCTTGACCGCCGGAACCAGCGGACCGAGGATCTCCCACTCCGGATCCGACAGATCCGTCGAGTATCGGGTACGCAGCCCGCACACCCCAGCCCCCGAGAATGCGTCACCACCCCGCTACCAGGTGACTTGCCCGATGACGGGCTTTTCAGACGCCCTCTAGTCATGTCTGGATCAACGACGTGCTCGGCATGCCCATCAGCCGGCTCCGGGAGGACCGCCTCCTTCACGAGGCCGAGGCCACCGGTGGCGACCCCCGCCGCATCTGCGACCTGTTCGGCCTGTCCGTCGGGGCGGCCCTGCGCTACATCGGCACCATCGACCAACCTGGCCTCATCGAACACAGCCTCCGCAACGCGGGACCCGCACCGAGGCCAGGGCCTGAATAGCCACCCCCAACGGCATCGACATCCAGCACGTGCTGAGGGGGGGTGTTCACGAGTGGGGTTGGCCTGCGGCTCAGGGAGTGGTTTGAAGGTCGCTTCCCATCTGCCGTGTGATCGTTTCCCAGTTGGGTCCGGTTCAGTGGGCTCAAGTTTGGGCACCCCACATACGCTGGTTCTGCACTCTTGGGTCTTGGGGCAGCCCGAAAACGAGTGGTGTGTGGTCGCGTGAGCCGAATAGCTTGTGCAGCTGTGACCAGTGGTCCGACGGCAATAATCGAGTGGCCTGCTTGCGATTCCCGTGGCACCGGCTACGACGGCGGGCAGCGGGCGGACGACGATGGCTGATGGTGCGCCGGCGCAGTCCGAAACCGCTGAAGAGGGGCTGTTCTCCCGGACCTACGTATCCGCCACCGCCAGTTTCGCTGCGGTGATGTTCCTGACCGGGTTGGCGGCATTGGCGGTGGTACCCACCTTGCCGACGGCGGCGCGGGACCTGGACGGGGTCTCCTTGTTCCCGTTGGTGGCGGGCTGCTTCGTGACGGCGAGTCTGCTGGGTGGGGTTCTGGGCGGCCACTGGGCGGACCGTTCTGGGGCACGCAGACCGCTGGCGTTGGGAATGGCCCTGGCGGTGGTCACCCTGATTGCCTCGGCCACCAGCACCTCCGTCTGGCAGCTCGCGGGCGGTCGCTTCCTGGACGGGCTGGCGGCTGGGATGGTGGCGGTATCGATCAACACCGCCATCGGCCAGGCGTATCCGGAACGTCTGCGGTCCCGTGCGCTCGCCCTGATGAGCGCGTGCTGGATCGTCCCGTCGCTGGTGGGCCCTCCGATGGCCGGGCTGGTGTCCGAGTGGTGGTCCTGGCGGGCGGTGTTCTTCGGCCTGGCCGGGCTGACCGTGCTGCCGGCGCTTGCGCTGGTGGTCGTGCTGCGAGGTCCTTCCTGGGCGGGAGCCGTCGAGCCGTCGGAGGGCCATCCGTCGCGCCCTCCGCTGTTGCTCGCGGTGATGGTGAGTCTGGGCGCCGCGCTGGGGCAGTACGGCGTGTCGGGCTGGGACGTCCGGCATCTGCCGTTCCTGGTGGGTGGGCTCGGCCTGCTCGTGGTCTTCACGCCGCGGCTGCTGCCCGTGGGCACGTGGCAGGCTGCCCGAGGCTTGCCGGCCACGGTGCTGCTGCAGGGCCTGTCCTGCGGTACCTACTTCACGATCGAAGCGTTCGTACCTCTGATGCTGATCGACGAACGGCATGCACCGACGGTGGTCATCGGCCTCGCTTTCACGGGTACCGCCATGTCGTGGGCAGCCGCTTCCTGGGTGCAGGGACGGCTGCTGGAGCACCGGCCACGGCACCATCTGGTCACCGTCGGCGCGATTGCCATGATGGGGGCGGTCGTGCTCGCCGCAGCCGGGACGCTGCCCGGGACGCCGAAGCTCACCGCCGCGTCCGCGATGCTGGTGGCGGCCGTCGGCATGGGCCTGCTGAACCCGTCTTTGACCGTGCTGTCGCTCTCGCACAGCCCGCCCGGCCGACAGGGTTACGCGAGCAGCGCGATGCAGACCAACCAGAACCTGGGCCAGATCACGATCCTGGCGCTTTCCTCCGCAGCGCTCAACGCCTCCCTGGGGGCCGGCGCACCCGAACTGTCCGGCTACAGGGTCGCCTTCGGGCTGCTGCTCGTGCCAACCCTTCTGATCGTTCTGTTGGCCGGCCGCGCCCGCGGCACTGGCGCCAGGGTGGAGGCTGCGGCCCGTCTCAGTGAGCCATCCTCCACCAGCAGTGCTTCGGATTGAGTAGGACGGAGTTGCACCGGGTGCGCCAGTGGGCACCTGTCGGTGGGACAACGGTTCATATGGTGCGGGCACTGCGCCTCACCGGGCCCCAGCACCACGACGGGCCAGTCTCCACTCGGCCCGGCCGCAGACCGCACCAACACCTGCCGCCCAGCGCCCGACCGGGAAGATCCGCACGCCCAGCAACGACTCCAGCGCATGTCCCGCACGGCCACCACCCCCAAGCCCAGGCGAACAAGCCTGAGGGGCCATGGGAGGGGTTCAGGGGTTGGGGTCGCCGCTGTGGCCGAAGACAAGCGCGGCTTTCACTGTGTCCAAATGCTCAGGACACGAGAAGTACGCCTTCCGCCTGCGGAACAGACCCCGCGACTTCGAGACACGATGTGTAGCCCATTCGGGTGTGTTGAGACCGGCCGTCTCTGGCCGCCGGTAGGTACAGCCTTGGATGTCACAGCCTGGAGGAATCATCCGCGAAGGGTCGATGAGGTATAGCGCGTTCTCGACGACGTCACGCGTGGTCATACCTATCTCACGGCGCTGAGTGGGGGTGATGTAGGCGATCTCCTGGGTGACGACGAGCGTCCCGTGTATGAGCTCCTGATGCTGTGGCATGAGCGGACCCTATTCAGGGCGCGGGCCTTTACGGAACGGCACCCAGCCGTCCGTCACTCCTTCGTGGTTTCGGCCTGGCCCTCAGGTCGGCGGCCCGGACGAACCCGAGCCCGCTCCGGTACCGTTCTGGACGCGCCACCCGCGAGTTCAGCTACGAGCCCCCTTCGGAAAACTCGAACCCACGGCCTTTGCGCATCTCCTCCAGGATCTGGCCGTGCTCCCGCTCGTCGCCGAGGAAGCCCGTCTGCCAGTCCCGGTCGCGTGCCGGACGCCCCAAAGGGACCACCCGGCGCCGCCACGGATAGATCACTCCTGGGGCTCCAACCGCCTCCACACGAGCAGAGGGTAGAGCGCGCCACTGACAATCACCCGGGTTACGTCATCCGCCAGCTGTCGACCCCAGTACGACACATCCATCACACAGCACTCCTCCATCCGCCCGACCACCCTCGTCTACTCCGCTCCAGCGTGAGTGCAGCTCGGGCATCGACAACCTGACATCCAAGTCGGGTACACACCGCACTGCCCCAGGCTGGCGTGCCCACCATGCCCGGCCACGACACGCCAAGGACCCTCCGCAAGAACGCGATCTCGAAGTTAACTTCCGGAAAACTCATCGGACGGGACGGGAAATTCTCCGGATTTGACATTGACATGACACCATCTACGCGCGTCATCATGAGGGCATGAGATTCCCCCCACGGATCACTCACATCGGCGCCGCAGCCGCCGTCCTGTCCGCCCTCCTGGTCGGCGGCACCGTCACCGCCGGCACGGCCGGCGCCGCCACCACGGCGGTCGGCAGCATCTGCTACGACGACCTGCCGTCGCAGGCCTACACCACGCTCAACCTGATCGCGCAGGGCGGCCCCTACCCGTACTCGCAGGACGGCAGCGTCTTCCAGAACCGCGAGCGCATCCTCCCCAGCCAGAGCACTGGCTACTATCACGAGTACACCGTCAAGACCCCCGGCTCCTCCACCCGCGGCGCCCGCCGCATCGTCACCGGCGAGGAGTACCAGGAGGACTACTACACCTCCGACCACTACGCCTCGTTCGACCTGATCGACTACGGCTGCTGAGTCCCCCACGACTCGGTCCGAGGAACGGTGCAACCCGCTGGAGGCCCGGCCCTATATTCAGCCGGATCTCCAGCTGCTACCAGCAATCGACGCATCACTGAACAGGCGCATGTGGCCCCGGCCGACGAAGCAGGCCCGTCGCCCGACCGCTCGACGACAGACTCCCGGCAGCACAATGCGGCGAGTCTGCACGCCAGTGGCACGGTGAGCGCCGGCCGGGTCCCTGACCGCAGAGCCCCTTGCCCCGCGCACCCCCCACACCGCCATCGGCCGCGGGGCAAGGCAGTTCAGCTGCGAGCAGCGGCAGTTGCGACGGCACTCGCCGCCAACTCGGGCTCGGCACTCAGCACCGGCAGCGCCAGAGGGCCCGACGTCTGAGCTTGCCCCCTCGAACCAGGCGCCCTTGGGCGCCCCCGCTTGTCAGCTGCCCACAGCGCTCCGCACCCCTGCCGCAACTGGCCCTGCGTCTATGCCATCCAGCTTGCTCGGATGCGGGTAGGCGGCCGTCCGCGACGACGCACTGGGCAATCCCCGGATATCAGCGTCTGCCAGAAGTACCCAAACAGCCACCGCCCGAGGGCAGGGCCGGGAGGACAAGCGGGAGTTCCCGGCACGCCGTGGAGCAACCATCGCGGCCCGGCCGATACCGGCCTGCGTGTGCGCCGACGAGCCGATCTGGCTACTGCGGGGCTTCGCCAGGGTGCCCTCCGCCAGGTGATTGATGAGTTCGCCGGGTGCGACACCGAGCGCCTCAGGGATGTCCACGAGAGTCAGAGCGCTGGGATTGCGTTTCCCGTGTTCGATGTAGATGAGACCCCGAAAGCTCAGCCCGCTGCGTTCTGCGAGCTCTTCCAGGCTGTAGCCACGCTGCTCTCTGAGGCGGCGGAGTTGCATTCCGAGGGACAGGAGTCGCGGGTCGGGCGACGGTTCACGATCTGGCACACAGCGACACCATCCGAATGCCACACCAGACACCATGAACAGCTGTGCATAATCGCGCCCCGGCGGGAAATGCTGTTGCCGTACAGTCCGCAGGCCGGAACGAGCCGTAATCAGCAGACACCGGAGCAACTTCGTTGCCGCTTCGACCGAATCGGCCTGGCCAAGTGGCGTAATCCGGCGAAAGACATGATGAGATCAGCGCTGCCATTTGACCGTTGGCACAAGGCCCACCCGAAACCGCACCGTGGCGACGTTCCCTGTAAATGCGGAACCAGGAATCACCCGCTCTATCCGTCATCCGATCATGGACGAGGCCTGCGATGGCAGGCGCGTTACGTCGATCACCTCGGGCAGGAACGACGCGTTTCGTTCGGGGAATGGAATGAAGCACATGCCCACCTGAACGAGGTGTCGCCGCACAGCAACAAAGAGCGCCGGGGAAACCGTGCTTACGCTGCCTGCGACGTGTCCTTCTACTCAGCGCAGATGATCAAGAGGAAGAAGGAGAGGAACAAACGGCAGAACACGGTGATCGCCTACGAGGGGCATCTCCGAAACCACATTCTGCCGTTCGTCGGCAGCCGGCCGGCAGCGTCTCTGCGACGCTGCGACTCCACAGCGTTCGTGGACCATCTCCTCAGTACACCGAGCCTTCGGTCGCCGCGCTCGGTGGTTCAGGTGTTCAAGACATGGCGCCTCCTCATGCACTACCTGCAGGACGAAGATGTCCCGCTCCCCTCGAACATCGTGTCCCGCGTCGAACTACCCGAAATCGACAGATGTATCGAGGTCGCCCTCAGACCCGAGCAGGTCGCCGCCGCAGCAGCGGCCATACGGCAGGTAGAGCCGCGTCTCGAGATCGCTGTCTGGCTGGGCGCCTGTGCCGGGCTGCGCCGCGGGGAAGTTCTCGGACTGAAGTGGAATCACATCGACTGGTCACGGAATTTCTTGTACATCAAGGAACAACAGCAGCACGGACGGACCGCACCGCTCAAAACGAAGTCGAGCTCTGCAACACTGCCCGTCGACCCATTCTTGATCAGGCAACTGACAAAACACAAAGAAAAATTTGACCCACCGGGGACCGACCCAGGAAGCCACAGCCGTGCGGTGATGAACGTCCATGGCCGGCCCGTGCATGGGGACCACTTCTACCGAAAATGGCTTCAGGCACTCGACAGGGCAGGGCTTCCTTCAGGAACCCGGTTCCATTACCTGAAGCGCTTCTACACCTCCATACTTGGAACGTCAGGACTCCACGACCCCAAGACGGTTCAAGTCCTCTCCCGCCATGCCAGGTTCTCCGAGACCTGGGACACCTATGCACAACCTCCACTAGCGGCGGAAGGGCTGAGCGTCAGCGTTTTCAGCAGCGCGTTCTCCACCGTGTACTGACCCCACTGCGATTCGGTCGTCTCGGTGCCTCTGGCGAAGGCGCCCGGCCTCAGAAGGTTCCGCATCTCGGTCCTCACTCCCGCTCAATCTCCAGCTCCTGCGGCGAACGCCGCAACGGATCACCAGCCCGCCATCGAGATGCTGGTGCGCCAAGCGGCGCGGCATCGCATGGCCACGCAGCGGCCACAACCGGTTCCCTGCCGAGCCATACAGACGCTTCCGGCCATTCTCCGGAGGCCGTCTGGCGTCGTCAGATGGCCGCGGTCACTCTCGTGCCTGGGGATTGTGGCCACGTGTCCAGTGGGAGGGACTGCCGTGGAAGACGCTCCGAGCGCTGCGGAGGTACTGGATCGTCTCTTGGAGTCAGTTGCTGTCGCCGTGGATTCCAAGAGCCCGCTGACCGGGAGTGTGGAGACGGCGGCGCGGGCTGAGGACAAGAGGCGGCGTCGGAATCAGCAACGGCAGACGGAGGAAGCGGCGCGGGACGGCCGACCGCGTAAGGAGTCTGCGCCCGACCTGCGGCGCAAGCAGGGGCTCCGCCCCCTCTCCAGCTCCGAGTTGGGCATGTCCGTGAAGCTGCCGTACATCTCTTTGCTGCATCATCTCGCGCGCGGCCTGTCGCTGACCCAACGTGGCGCGGCGCGTGGGCTGGCAGAGCACTGGGGCAGTCTGAAGTACATCCAGGCGCTGCAGGCAGGCAAGGGCACGTACCTGTGGCTCTCGTCGGAGGGCAAACGCATCGCCAAGCACTACAAGACGCTCCAGTCGGACGAGTTGGGTCAGGCGTTCGCTCTGACGCTCGCCGAGCGCATCCTGCGCAGCCGCTTTCCAGATCACGAGGTCTCGATCCTGCACTCGGACACCGTTCTGCGTGCCGGCTGGGCTCTGACCAGTGCGGAAAGGGAGAACAAGGACGACAGGAGCACGAGCGTCGGCTACCGCTACCGGCCCCACTATCTGGCCGAGGTGTGGAAGCCGGACCAGCCGTCCGTGATCTTCCCCATCGCGTGCAAGGGCAATCACAGCGGGGCGGCCGTCTCCCACACGCAGCTGGCTTCCTGCGCAGCCCACGTCGACGGCGTCCACATCGGTGCATGGAACGAGACCCCGGGCTTGTTGTTCAGCACCGAACTCCCTCTGGACGGGCCGGTCACCGTCCACGCCCTGCATGCGTCAGGAGCCGGATCTCGTCTCGACCTCCAAGGCACCGTGGGCACTCGTGAGGCAGACGTAGATCAGCCACCCCGGCAGAAGGAGTATTTCCCGGGGATCGAGCGCCCCCAAGAGAGGGGACGCCACTTCGAGCCCGAGCCCGGCTGCCAAGTCAAGCCTGAGAATTTCGCGTGGTTCCAGGAAGCCCTGGCCCGTACGGACGCAGCCGGTCTGACGGCGTTCGCCGGAGCGGGCCGTGCCACAGCCCGGTTGTTGACAAAGCGGCAGGGCAGAGAGTTCTTCAAGACGTTTGAGCATCCTGCCGCGGGCAGCGTCCAGGACGTCACGCACGAGCTGCTCGGCGAGGCCTTTGCCGGTACCGATCACGTCTTTCGACTCAACGGCGACCACGTGGAGGCTTTCTCCGGGGTTCAGGTGGATCTCTTGCGCCACCTGGCCAGGGGCACCCGCAACGGTGACGACGCCGCACAGCGTGCCGAGGTGTCGGCGGGGCGCAAGGCGGCGCACGACCGAAGCCGGGTGTGGTCCCGCGCCGATTGGGACGACAACTGGGGTGGGCCAGTCTCGATCCACCGGGACGGCACGGTGCTCGCCCTGCGTATGGTGGACGTGCGGAAAACGGGGCACTGAGCCCAACACTGGCTATGGTTTCGCCGCGGCGGCACTGCCGAAGTGCCGCATCTTCAACTCAGACAGCCCGTCTCTCTGTCATGGCCTCAGCCCGGGTTGGCGGTTCACGCGGTGACGAGTTCGTCCCAGTGGTCGGCGAGGGCGGGAATGGGCTGGGGAACGGGCCCCAGGACGCCGCTGTGGGGGGTTTGGAGTTCGTCGACGGCGTCTTTGACGGCGCCTTCGGAGACTGCGGGGCCCGAGACGGGGAGGGTGTAATGGACGCTCGGGCCGAGGGAGGGCTCGGCACTGGTGTCGGCATGGTGGGGCACTGGTGTGTAGCAGCTCCAGTCCAGGCGGTTGAGGCGGTGGATCTGGCTGGCCCAGTGCTGGGCGTCGCGCATGTCTCCGTGGCGCAGGTGGAGCAGGTAGAGGCTCAGGGCGGCGGTGGCGCTGCCGGCGCCTGCGGCGTAGTGCCACCAGAACTGGGCTCCTTCTTCCTGGTCGGCGAGGTAGAGCAGGCAGGCGAAGGTGAGGGCGCCTTCGGGGTCGCGGGCGGTGTCGAAGGCGGTGATGTGGAGGGCGGCGCCGTGGTGGTGGACGGCGCCGCGGCACAGGGTGCGCAGGTCGTGCGCGGCCTGTTCGTGGAGGGCGCCGGGGAGCTGGTGAGCTCGGGCGCCGGAGGGTGCAGCAGTGCTGAGTAACTGCACCCAGCGCAGCTCGTGCAGGTGGCGGGCGAGGGCGTGCCGGGCGCTCTCCAGGTCGGCGGCGGTGTATTCGCCCTGGAAGACGCGGGCACGGCGTAGGGCCTCGTCGATGCTGCGCGGGGCGCGGGCCATGGGTGGGTCACTCCTTGTCGGTGTCGTCCGTGACGTCGGCGTCGGCGGTGTCGTCGAACTGGAATCCCATGGCGGCGGCGAGGCGGTGCTTGGCAGTGCGTCGGGTGGAACGGACGGTGGCTTCCTGGATTCCCATGATCAGGGCGGTCTCCTTGGTGTCGAAGCCGAGGGCGTCGCGCAGGATGAGGACGTCGAACTGCCGCTCGCTCAGCTTCGTCATCTGCCGGTACAGGCCCATGCCTTCCTCGAGTTCGGCTAACTCCGGGCCGTATTCCGAGTGGAAGGAGGCGCGGAACGAGTTGAGAAGGGGCTCGGAGGCGGCGCGCAGGGCCCGGGCGAAGGCCAGCGTCTCCGTCGTCGCGGGGCTGCGGCCTTGTGCCTCGAGTTCGCCGTGGACGCACTGCTTGAACAGGGCCCAGGCGTGGGCAGCGGGGTTGGGCATCGCTTCCAGGCGGAACCAGATGGTGGCCAGGTAGAGAAAGGTGCTGTCGACCAACCGGCGGGCCGCGGCCGCGTTGCCGAGGTGGATACGGCTGTACTCGAGGCACGCGCGGTCGTAGCGGGCCTGGAATTCCCAGAACTCGGGCGGCATGAAGGCTGCGAGGTTGTGGGTGACACGTCCTGACGGGTCGGGTCGCTGGCTCGTCATCAGCGGCCTCCGTCGTCCAGAGACGCCGTGTGCGATGGGGAGGCGGAGTGAGGCTGTTGTTCGATCAGGGTGGCCGCCCCGATGCGGACTCCGGCGCCGAGCAGGCGCCGCACTAAGAACCACACGTCGGGCGCGAACGAACGCGCCGCGGCGGCGAAGGCCAGCACGAGGCTGACTACGTCGTAGTCCACAGTGGTTGTTTTCCTTCGTTTCAGGCGGCGGTCTGACCACTCCGTCCCCGTCGGCGCGGTCAGGCACCTAGAGCACCGTTGCTCCGGGGAACAGGTAAGCCCACTGATGCAGGTAAACGTGCACGCCTCCGAACACATCTTTCTAACGGAAGGTACTTTTCCGCTTACCGTAAGATGCGATGATCTTTACTGTCGTACACCGAGGTTTCGCCACCCTCAGCACTCGATTCGCCACCCCCGCTCACCAGGACGCCTTCCGGAGGCGAAGCGCTTCGACCCTTATTTGCGCGAACCTGCAATTGCACGATCAATTTCACGATGTGTCTCAGATCACGTTTGACCGCCTCCGGTTGATGCTCTCATGCGCCCCGACTTCCCCGTGAGCACGGCCGCGAGCCGCCTTGACCAGACCGAGGCTGTGAGGGTGGCCGCGTACCCTCCGATCGCTGCCGAAGCCGCGCGGGATCTCTTGTCGTCGCCTGGGGTGGCGGCACTGACCGACCCCGGTCGAGAACCGTCAGGCAGCCGGAGGCCCCGCGCAGGATCTTCCAGCACTTCATCCGGGCGACCACTCTTGCCTTCGACTGCAACTCCGCGAGTGAACTGGGCTAACGGCAGGAATTCGGCGGGGCCCTTTGCTTCGTACGGCAGCCGGTGGGGCGTTGGATCGCGTGCTTGCCCCCACCCGGCGGCATTCAGCGCCGACGATGTGGAGAGCGCGTGATGCGGCCGGGCGGAAGCCTTTGCCGTTCGGCAGTCGCCACCCGAATGTTGGCCGGGGGACGTGTGCTGCCGCGGATCGTCTTGACGATGGTGATGTACGCACAGCCAGCGCAGACCGCCCGTGTCACCTGGTCGGCGGCCGTGCGACGCGGGTCGACGAGGTTGGCTCTCGGCGAGGGAAGAATGCTCGGCTCCGCGGCTCTCTTTCGTTGGCCCAGAGCACGTGCAACGGGAGGGAATGCGGTTCGGGAGGTCCTCGCCGGCCACATCCGGTCGGCACGGGGGACGGGTCTGCCCTTTCCCGCCGTGACGGCATGGGTTCCGCATACGGTCAGGCTGAGAGTCCGGTCAGAGGTAGCGTTCCACGTCGGCCCGCATCTGTGCCGCGCTGGAGTACCGCTCTTGTGGCAGCGGCGCAATGGCCTTCTCGATCAGCTCTTCGATGCCGGGGTTCAGGTCGGGCACGAGCGTTGAGAGCCGAGGCGGTCGGTGTACGAGTGGTTGTGGCGGCCAGCGGCCGTCGTGGAGGAGCTGGCCGGCGATGAGTTCGTAGAGGGCGGCTCCGGTGCTGAAGATGTCTCGAGTGACGTGGGGAGGCGCACCGGAGAAGGCTTCGGGCGGCATGTACATGTGCGTTCCGCTGACGTTGCCGTCCTTGTGGATGGTCTCGTTCATGCTGGAAATCCCGAAGTCCAGGATCTTTATGCGTCCTTCGGGGGTCAGCATGAGGTTGGACGGCTTGATGTCGCAGTGGATGATGCCTGCCGCGTGGGAGTGCTCGAGTCCGTCCAGGACGTTCAGTGCCGCGGCGAGGGCCTCGTGCACCGTGAGCCGGGTGGCTGCCGCCGCCGCACTCAGGTCCCAGCCAGGCACATACTCCATGATCATGTATTGGTCTGCGTCTTCTTGTACGACGTCGAACACCCCGGCTATGGAGGGGTGGTTGAGGGCTGCCGCGGCTCGCGCTTCGTCGCGGAGGAGTTCGCCTCCCCACCTTGCCATGTCTTTGTGGAGACGTTTGATGACGATGGTGCGTCCCAGCAGAGTGTCACGGCAGAGGTAGACCTCTCCCATCCCGCCGGCAGCGATCACGGTTTGGGTCGCGTAGCGGCCGTTCGCGAAGGATCTGCCGGAATTCCGCCCGACGAGCCGTTCAGCCGGGGTACGGCTGCGTTCTGTGGCCCTTCGCTGCTCGCTCTTCGTACCTGCCGTCGTGGGAGCCGTATCGGCGGCAGCGGCCGGTGCGGCGGCGGTGGCATCGACGTGTCCTTGGCGTAGGCGTGCGACCAGTGCACGAAGATGCCGGTGCGCGACAATGGTGGGCTCTGCTACTGGCCCGGTCTGCACGAAGGCCCGGTTCGCCACCATCGCTGTGCGTCCTGAGGTGTCGCTGCCGGTGCGGTCGGGCCGTGGGCGGCCCTTGGCCGCCAGGGCTTCTTTGACGCCGTCGTAGACCTGGTCGACGGTGAGGACTGCTGGTCCACCGTCGATGCCCCTTTGGAGCACGCTCAGCAGCTCGCCCGTGAACGCCGTGTAGGTTTCACCGACGGGGGCCAGGGCGACGCGGTCGTCTCGTGCCGAGGTGATGACGGTGGTTCCCGCTGCCGCCGCCTGGCCCTTCACTACCTCCGAGGTGCTGCCCATGACGGCGTGAGCTTTGCCGCTGAAGCAGCTGTCCAGGACGGCGACCCGGCGCTTGGCGCGGGCCCGGGCGATGAACCTTCGCATCCATGTGTAGGGAACTCCCGTCCATGGGTCGGCCAACCGCGAGGCAGGGAGGGACAGCGAGAATTCCATCTCCTCGTCGAGGATGCCGTGCCCGGCGTAGTAGACCAGCAGCGTGTCGCGGGCTGCTGCGGCAGCCGAACGCAAGGGCGTGATCAGGTCATCGGCGGTCGTAGCGTGCTGGATGACGTGACAGTGTGCGGCCGGCAGACCCCAGCCGGCGGCGGAGGTGAAGAATTCCTGCAGGGCCTCGATGTTGTTGGCGACGGCGGGCAGGTCAGGTGCGTGGCTGTAGCGGGCGAATCCGATCAGCAGGACGTGCGACTGCGCAGGGACAGGCAGGCTGCTCGGCTGGTGGGATGTCACGACGCGTCGCTGAGTGCCTCTGCGATCTGCGCGATCTTTTCGGCGTCGTCAGTGTCGACCGTGACACGGATCCCGTTGCGCTCGATCACCACGTCGGGCTTCCTCGGCGAGGTCCGTCGCCATGTCGCAATGGCCACGACGAGGCCGGCCAGTTGGAAGCCCTCGTCCATCACGACCTGAACGACGTCGAAGGCCGAGCCCATGTCGCCTTCCCCGGCAGGCATCGCGACGAGGTCGATCTCCACACGCTCACCAACCTCTTCGTCCCCGCGCAGCCACTCGGCCAGCTGAAGCAGGCTGCGCGAGTCTGCGTGTTCGGGCGCGATCTGCAATCGGTACGACGTCATGCTTCCCCCGGGTCTCGTGTGTGGTGCGCAATGTGAAGACTACGGGCCGTGCGGCTGATGTACTCGGCCCACGGGCACGTGATCACTCACCGTCAAGATCCTTATCGACAGCAGATCACTAGTGAAATGATCACGCGTCGTGGCACGTGGTGATCTGACGGACGAACAGTGGGCCCGGTTGGAGCCGTTGTTGCCGAATGGCCAGAAGTCCGGCCGGCCGCCGACATGGCCGAGGCGGCAGCTGATCAACGGCATACGGTGGCGGACCCGGGCGGGAACGCCGTGGCGGGACGTACCCGAGCGGTATGGGCCGTGGGACCGGGTCTACGACCTGTTTCGGCGCTGGCAACGGGACGGCACCTGGAAGCGCATCTTCGCCGTGCTGCAGTCCCAGGCGGACGCGAATCAGCTGATCACCTGGGATGTCAGCGTCGACTCGACGGTGTGCCGTGCCCATCAGCACGCCGCCGGAGCGGTCAAAAGGGGGATCTCCAGAAGGAGCCGCCCGGGGGCGTCGAGACCGAGCCGGACGGCCACGGCCTCGGGCGCTCACGCGGCGGGCTGACCACCAAGGTCCATCTCGCGGTCGAGCAGGGGCAAAAGCCCATGTCGATCGTGATCACGGCCGGGCAGCGCGGGGATTCCCCGCAGTTCGAGCCGGTCCTGGAACGGATCCGAGTGCCTCGGCAGGGGCTGGGGCGTCCGCGCAAACGGCCCGACAAGGTGCGCGCCGACAAGGCGTACGGATCCCGGAGGAACCGCTCCTACCTGCGCCGACACGGGATCCGCTGCACGATCCCGGAGAAGAAGGACCAGACCCGCAACCGCAAGAAGCTCGGCTCCCGCGGCGGTCGGCCACCGAACTTCGACAAGACTGACTACCGCGAGCGCCACGCGGTCGAGTGCGGCATCAATCGCCTCAAACGCCACCGTGCTGTGGCCACCAGATATGACAAACTCGCGGTCCGCTACGAAGCGACCGTGCTGGTCGCGGCCATCAACGAGTGGCTGTAACCAGCACGGCTGCACAATGCCTACAGAGTGATCCAGTAGCGACGCTTGACGCCCGCGTCGGTGGTGCGGACGTCCTCCAAGACGCCACCGTTGCGCTCGATGCTGCGCGCCGATCCGACATTGTCGTCGTCGCAGGTGACGAGGACCCGACCCAGACCGAACGCACGGGCCTCGAGTAGAACCGCCCCGAGGGCCCACGTGGCCAAGCCACGCCTCCGGGCGGAGGGCCGGATGCTATAGCCGACGTGCCCGCCGACATCGAGCAGCACGGCGTTCAGATAGTGCCGCAGATCGATGGCTCCCAGATAGCTGTCGCCCTCGACGATCCACCAGTGGGTGGCGTGGACGCGCCCTTCTCCCACGGCAACTGACCTGTCCGACTGCTGCCGCAGTTGCTCGACCCACGCCGCGAAAACCTCGGGGCTGTCGAGGTCGGCTTCAGGTGCGAGACGCAAGCCGGTCCCGTCCTGGTGGGCACCTGGAGACCACTCGGCACGCGCCGCGAGCCATGAGGACTGGAGTCGACCTGTGGGTGTGATCAGTTCAGGCATGCGGGCGACGATAACACTCGTTCGTCCCCTGTGATCAGGCGTTTTGCGCTGGCCTGGGCCCACGACTGCTCACGCATCACGCATGACCGACCCCGACCAAGATCTACTTTCACAACAGGCCCTAGATCGCGAAGGGGGAAGAGCAGCGACTGCGCATCCAGGCCGAGCGGATCCAACCGGCGCTCCTCAGTTCCCAGCCGTCGTCGTTCGACGAATACGTCCACCGGCTCATGGTTCCCCCCGGCCGGCATGGACCTTGCCCACAAGGCGGCCGCCAATCCAGTCCTCCGCCTGGGATATCCAGGCGATCCGCTGGCATCTCGACCCCCAGGTGGACACCACACCGAGACTGCTGCGGCAGATCCCCAATGACAAGGTCCACGGCGAGAACGGCAACCACAGCCACCCGCTGTATCCAGGTGGCCTGCACCGGCATGGGCAGTACGACGGGCTGGCCGAGAAACACGGAGCGAGGGGAGACGCACTTCGACGAGAACGCGCGTCTGGACTTCAGAGCGGTTTGGCCACTGCCTGCGGCCGCGACCGGCGGATTGCCACCCTGCGAGAGCAGCGTGCGGGCTTCAATATGCAGGGCGTGTGGCCGGCACCGCTGTCTGGCCGGGAGTACGAACGGTTGCCGCAGGCCCCGACCGCCACCGCCAAAGGCAGCTGCCCCGGGCAGCTCAAGATCCGGACCATGCCCGGGCCAACGACTCCGCTGAGCTGTCCACGGCTGCCGTGTGCGCAGGTCAGCGTTGCGATGCCGCTGTACCACCAGCAGGCCAAGAACCTGCTGGCAGACCCTCGTACTTCAGTCGGCGCCCTCGCGACGTGTCCTGGCCCGCCCACAGAGACCCCGATTACTGAAGTAATCGTTGTCTCTTTCCGCCCCCGATTCGACCCCACTTCAAAGCCCTGACCTGAATAAATGAGATTCCAGGAGATCAGACGCTACAACTCGTGGTAGTAACCGGTCGACTGACTGGGCAGCACGCCCTCGCGGTTCTGGAAGACGGACCCGTCCTGCGAGTACGGGAAGGGTCCGCCCGCCTCGATGAGCTCGAGGGTGTCGTACGCCTGGGACGGCAGCTTGGTGTAGCAGACGCTGCCGACCGCGGCGTGCGCCGTCGTGGCGGAGACGGTGCCGCCGACGAGCAGGGCGGACAGCACGGCCGCCGATGCTCCGATGCGGGTGATTCGTGGGGGGAATCTCATGCCGACATGATGACGCGCGTAGACCATGGCATGTCAATGACAACTCCGAGGATTTTCCCGTCAAGTCCGATGAATTTTCGGGAAGTTAACCTCCGGCTACCCGTCGGCCGGGAGTTCGTGCGGCCCCGGGCGATCTCGATGTCCGTTCGCCGCCAGCGACGCACGGCCCCGGCGGATGGGATGGGAGGCATGACAACGACCTACGCAATGACCACGACACACGGAACTCTGCACGGCAAGGCGGCCCTCGTCACCGGCGGCAGTCGGGGGATCGGGGCGGCCACGGCCCTGCGGCTCGCGCGGGAGGGCGCGGATGTGGCGGTGACGTACCTGAACGGCAAGGAGGCGGCCGACGACGTCGTACGGGCCGTGACGGGCCTGGGGCGGCGGGCCGTGGCCCTGCGCGCGGACTCGGCGGACCCGGCCGAGGCGGCCGGGGCGGTGGACCGGGCGGCGGAGGCGCTGGGCGGTCTCGACGTGCTGGTGAACAACGTGGGCGTCGGCGTCCTCGGCCCGCTGGACCAGCTCGATCTCTCCGAGGTCGACCGGGTGCTGGCGGTGAACGTGCGCGGGGTGTTCCTGGCCTCGCAGGCGGCCGCCGCGCGGATGGCGAACGGCGGCCGGATCATCACGATCGGCAGCTGCATGACCCAGCGGGTGCCCGGCCCCGGCGGCACGCTGTACGCGATGAGCAAGGCGGCCCTGGCGGGTCTGACCAAGGCGCTCGCCAGGGAGCTGGGTCCGCGCGGGATCACGGCGAACCTCGTCCACCCGGGCCCGGTCGACACCGACATGAACCCGGCGGACGGCCCGTACGCGGCCGCCCAGGCGACGATGACCGCCCTGGGCCGCTTCGGGCGGGCGGAGGAGGTGGCCGCGACGGTCGCGCATCTCGCGACGGCCGACTACGTCACGGGCGCCGAGTTCGCCGTGGACGGCGGACACGCGGCGTGAGCCTCGGCTGAGCGCCGCCCGCGCCCGGCGCGGCGCGGGTGACCGAGACCGGGTCGTGGTGCACCGCCCCCGCGTCCGCGCCGTGCACACCCCGCCCCCGCCGGGGTGTGCACGGCAGCCCGAGCCCGGCTCAGCCGCCCAGTTCCTGATGACGGGCGGCCAGGGCCGCGGCGCCCGCCTCCGTCAGGGAGCCGAACAGGCGCAGGCGGGAGATGCCGCCGTCGGGGTAGATGTCCACGCGCGCGTGCGTGCCGACGGCCGGGGCCGGCAGGACGAAGCGGTGGTTGGTGTCGGGCTGGAGACGGGTGCGCGGGACGATCTCCGTCCACGCGCCGCTCTCGCCGTCCCTGACCGACACCGAGGCCCAGCCGGCGCTGTTGCCCTTCAGATACGCGGTGTCGATCTCCAGCGCGCGGATCTGCGCCTGGGCGACCAGCCGGTAGCGGATCCAGTCGTGGCCGGTGTCACGGCGGCGGCGGGTCTCCCAGCCGTCGTCCATCTTGCGGGAGCGGCCCGGCTGGATGGTGTTCGAGGCCGGGGAGTAGAAGAGGTTCGACGCGTCCTCGGCCCGGCCGCCGTTCTCCAGGGCGACGACGTCGAAGGCGCCGAGCACCGCCAGCCACTCCGGGTCCGGGACGACCTCGCCGTACACGCGCAGGCGCGCGATGCCGCCGTCGGGGTGCTGGTTGACCCGCAGATGGGTGAAGCGTTGTTCCACCGACACGGAGAAACCGTTCGCCGCGTGGCCGCCGACCGGCGTGCGCGGCACGAGCGTCGTCCACTTCACGTCGTCGCCGAGAAGTTCCTCGGGGGACGGCGACCCCGGCGCCGACGTGCCCTCGACGGACACGGCCTGCGGGTAGTTGCCGCGGAAGTGCGCCGTGTCGACGACGATGCCCCGGATCACGCCGGGCGCGCCGAGCCGCACCAGCGCCCAGTCGTGGTCCTCGGCGGTCGGCCACGGATGGTCGGCGGAGGCGCCCCGGCGGCGACGCGTCTCCCAGCCGTCCATGATCTTGCCCTTGTGCCCGAAGCGCTCCGGGTCGAACTCGGCGGGGTGCGGCAGCAGCAGGTTCTCGCGCTGCGCGAAGAACTCGTCGTTGGCGGCGACGACGGCGGCGCCGAGCTGCCGGTCGGCGAGGTTGGCGTGGTGCGTGAAGGGGAAGTCGGCGGTGCGGTGGTCCGCGTACGGGTCGCCGCCGCCGTAGGGGTTCGCGTCGCCGGTGAAGCTCTTTATCGCCGTCACGGTGATCAGGTCTGCCTTTCGATGGTCGGCCGGTGCAAAGTGCGCTGCGGATGCCGGTGCGGGGCGGGTCAGGGGGTGCGGGTGAGGAGACGACCCTTCGGCTCGGTGAACTCGCCGTCCGCGACGATGCGTTCGCCGCGCAGCCAGGTGGACTTCACGACGCCGTGCAGGGTCTTGCCCGCGTAGGCCGTGACGCGGTTGCGGTGCTGGAGGGCGGCCGGGTCGACGGTGAAGGTCTCGTCGGGGGCGAGGACGGCGAAGTCGGCGTCGCGGCCCGCCTCGATCGCGCCCTTGCGCGACAGGCCCGCCAGCGCGGCCGTCCGGGCCGACATCCACCGCACGACGTCCTCCAGGCCGTGACCGCGTCGGCGCGCCTCGGTCCACACCGCGGCCAGGCTGAGCTGAAGTCCCGAGATGCCGCCCCACGCGGTCGCGAAGTCGTCCGTCTTCAGGTCGGCGGTGGACGGCGAATGGTCGGTGACGACGCAGTCGATCGTGCCGTCCGCCAGGGCCTGCCACAGCAGGTCCTGGTTGGCGGACTCGCGGATGGGCGGGCAGCACTTGAACTCGCTGGCGCCGTCCGGGACCTCCTCGGCGGTGAGGGTCAGATAGTGCGGGCAGGTCTCCACCGTGAGGCGGACGCCCTCCGCCTTGGCGGCGGCGATCAGCGGCAGCGCGTCGCTCGACGACAGGTGCAGCACGTGCACGCGCGCGTGGAGGCGCTTCGCCTGGGCGATCAGGCCCGCGACGGCCGTGTCCTCGGCGTCGCGCGGGCGGCTGGCGAGGAAGTCGGCGTACCTGGGGCCGCCCGTCTGCGGAGCCGCCGCCAGGTGGCGGGGATCCTCGGCGTGCACGATCAGCAGGCCGTCGAACCCGGCGATCTCGGCCAGGGACCGGGCCAGCCCGTCGTGGTCGAGGTGCGGGAACTCGTCCACGCCCGACGGGGAGAGGAACGCCTTGAAGCCGAAGACGCCGCTGTCGTGCAGCGGCCGCAGGTCCTTGACGTTGTCGGGCAGGGCGCCGCCCCAGAAGCCGACGTCGATGTGCGCCTTGTCGGCGGCGGCCTCCCGCTTGACGCGCAGGTGGTCGACCGTCGTCGTCGGCGGCAGGGAGTTCAGGGGCATGTCGACGAGGGTGGTGATGCCGCCGGCCGCCGCCGCGCGGGTGGCGGTCCAGAAGCCCTCCCAGTGGGTGCGGCCGGGGTCGTTGACATGCACGTGGGTGTCGACCAGCCCGGGCAGCAGGACGTCGTCGCCGAAGTCCTCCAGGCGGGCGCCCTCGGGCAGCGGGGCGTCGTACGGCAGGACGGCCGTGATCGTGCCGCGGGCGACCGCGACCGCCGCGGGGCGCGTCCCCTCGGGGGTGACGACCCGCCTGGAGCGCAGTACCAGGTCGGCTTGAGCGTCGGACACCCGGACTCCTCTCTGTTCAACATTCCGTTGAAGGAGTGTTCACTCCCGCCTCCACACCGTCAAGGGCGCACTCCCCCACGGAGCGCCCGCCCCGACACCCTGGACGTTTCCACAAAGCGGAATTAGTATTCCGACAAGCAGAACGTAGCTAGGCACAAGCGAGGAGTCAACCGACCGCCGGGTAGGCTTCAGCCCCTCCCGCCAGTTTCGAACCGTCAGTTTCGAACCGCCAGTTTCGAGAGGAACGCGCCGTGCCGACGTCCAGCGCCAGCACCACCGACTCCGCCAAGTCCGCCGGCGGAGGGGTCCAGTCCCTCGAGCGCGCCTTCGATCTCCTCGAACGGATGGCGGACGCGGGCGGCGAGGTGGGCCTGAGCGAGCTGTCCGCGAGCAGCGGGCTGCCGCTGCCCACCATCCACCGCCTGATGCGCACCCTGGTGGCCTGCGGTTACGTCCGCCAGCAGGCCAACCGCCGCTATGCACTCGGCCCGCGGCTGATCCGGCTCGGCGAGTCCGCCTCCCGGCTGCTGGGCACCTGGGCCCGCCCCTACCTGGCCCGGCTGGTCGAGGAGACCGGCGAGACGGCGAACATGGCGCTGCTCGACGGCGACGAGATCGTGTACGTGGCGCAGGTGCCGTCCAAGCACTCGATGCGGATGTTCACCGAGGTCGGCCGTCGGGTCCTGCCGCACTCCACGGGCGTCGGCAAGGCCCTGCTCGCGGGCTTCCCGGACGCCGAGGTCCGCGCGCTGCTCGGGCGCACCGGCATGCCCGCCGCCACCGAGAAGACGATCACCACGGCCGACGGCTTCCTCGCCGCGCTCGCCGAGGTGCGCCGCGCCGGGTACGCGGTCGACGACAACGAGCAGGAGATCGGCGTCCGCTGTCTGGCGGTGTCGGTGCCCGACTCCCCCACCGCCGCGGCCATCTCCATCTCCGGCCCGGCGGGCCGCGTCACGGAGTCGGCCACGGAGCGGATCGTGCCCGTGCTCCAGCAGGTGGCGGTGGAGCTGTCGGAGGCGCTGACCAGCTCGGGACCGGCGGTATAGGCCCACGTCGGCCACCGCTCAGCGCTACCCCCACACCCACGGCTCAGCCGCGCGGCGACTCGCCGAACAGCTCCACCGCGCTGCGCACTTCCGACAGTCCGCGGGACAGGGCGCTCATGGAGCCGATCGCCCCGGCGATCAGCAACAGCGACCGGCGCAACCGGGGAATCTCCGGGATGCCGTGCGCGGCCATCGCGGCGAGCGCGGCGAGTTCGTCCTCGGCGACGACCCGGTCCGGGAACTCGGCCGGGTGCGCGGCGAGTTCGCGGCGCAGCCGGGACACCGCGGTCCGCAGTTCCGCCACCCTCGGATCCTCGTCGCTGCCGGTCACTGCCCTCTGCGCCCTCTGCCCCAAGCTCGGCAACACGGCTCTCCCCCCATGGCACGCACCCGCGCGCGTGCGAGTACGCGCGCGTGTTCCCACCCCGCGCCCCCATGGTGTTGGTCGAGCACCGAAGGACGCGCGGGTCAGTAAACGCCACCCGATGCCGGATCCGCCACTGCGCGGACGGAAATTCAGTCCCCGGTCGGGTATGCAGGACGCATGACGCAATACGAACCCCCGGCCGCCGCCGACGCCGAAGGCCCGGTCGTCGGGCTGCTGCTCGCGGCGGGCGGGGGCCGGCGGCTCGGCGGGCGGCCCAAGGCGCTGCTCGCACACCGGGGTCGGCCGCTCGTGGAGCACGCGGCGGGGGTGCTGCGGGCGGCGGGCTGCACGCGCGTGTACGTGGTGCTGGGGGCCGCCGCCGACGCCGTACGGGAGCGGGCGCGGCTGGGGGGTTGCGTGGTCGTGGAGAACGCGGAGTGGGAGCAGGGCATGGGCGCGTCGCTGCGCGTCGGCCTCGGCTCGCTCGCCGGGTCGGGGGCGCGGGCCGCGCTGGTCTCGCTGGTCGACCAGCCGGGCATCGGGCCGCGGGCCGCGGCCTGGGTGCTCGCCGCGTTCGAGGACGAGCACACGCTCGCGGCGGCGGCCTACGACGGTCTGCGCGGCCACCCCGTGCTGCTCGGGTCGGCCCACTGGGCGGGCGTCGCGGCGAGCGCGCGCGGGGACCGGGGTGCGCGCGCCTACCTCGAGGAGCACGCGGCGACCGTCACCCTCGTGGAGTGCGCGGACGTCGCCGAGCCGTACGACATCGACACCCCCGCGGATCTCGACCGCCTCACCGGACCCACTGACCCCACTGACCCCACCGGTCCCGTCGCGACCCACTGGCGCCACCCCGGCAGGCAGGAATCTTGACGTCAACAAACCATTGAACTTCCACGATGAGGAAACTAGTATCCATTGTCCAGAAGGGCACCCGGTGCCACGCACGCTGAAGGAAGTGACCGCTCATGTCCGCACCAGCGCCGTCCCCGCTGGCCATCGTCGACGCCGAGCCCCTGCCGCGGCAGGAGGAGGTCCTCACCGAGGCGGCGCTCGCCTTCGTGGCCGAGCTGCACCGGCGGTTCACGCCACGCCGTGACGAGCTCCTCGCCCGCCGGGCGCGGCGCCGCGCCGAGATCGCCCGCACCTCCACGCTCGACTTCCTCCCGGAGACCGCCGCGATCCGCGCGGACGACTCCTGGAAGGTGGCCCCCTCCCCCGCGGCCCTGGACGACCGCCGGGTCGAGATCACCGGCCCGACCGACCGCAAGATGACGGTCAACGCCCTCAACTCGGGCGCCCGGGTCTGGCTCGCGGACTTCGAGGACGCCTCCGCGCCGACCTGGGAGAACGTCGTCCTGGGGCAGCTCAACCTGGCGGACGCCTACACCCGGAGCATCGACTTCACCGATCCGGGGTCCGGCAAGTCGTACGCGCTGAAGGACGCCGGCGAGCTCGCCACGGTCGTCATGCGCCCGCGCGGCTGGCATCTGAACGAGCGTCATCTGGTCGCCCCGGACGGCACCCAGGTCCCGGGCGCGCTCGTCGACTTCGGCCTGTACTTCTTCCACAACGCCCAGCGGCTGCTCGACCTCGGCAAGGGCCCGTACTTCTACCTCCCCAAGACCGAGTCGCACCTCGAAGCCCGCCTGTGGAACGAGGTGTTCGTCTTCGCGCAGGACCACCTCGGCATCCCGCAGGGCACGGTCCGCGCGACCGTCCTCATCGAGACGATCACGGCCGCGTACGAGATGGAGGAGATCCTCTACGAACTGCGCGACCACGCCTCGGGGTTGAACGCGGGCCGCTGGGACTACCTCTTCTCCATCGTGAAGAACTTCCGTGACGGCGGGGCCAAGTTCGTCCTCCCGGACCGCAACGCCGTGACGATGACCGCCCCGTTCATGCGGGCGTACACCGAACTCCTCGTCCGCACCTGCCACAAGCGCGGCGCGCACGCCATCGGCGGCATGGCGGCCTTCATCCCGTCCCGCCGGGACGCGGAGGTCAACAAGGTCGCCTTCGAGAAGGTGCGCGCGGACAAGGACCGGGAGGCGGGCGACGGCTTCGACGGCTCCTGGGTCGCCCACCCCGACCTGGTCCCGATCGCCATGGAATGCTTCGACAAGGTCCTCGGCGACAAGCCGAACCAGAAGGACCGGCTCCGCGAGGACGTCCACGTCGAGGCGGCCGACCTGATCGCCGTCGACTCGCTGAAGGCCGTGCCGACCTACCCGGGTCTGGTCAACGCCGTCCAGGTGGGCATCCGTTACATCGAGGCCTGGCTGCGCGGCCTGGGCGCGGTCGCCATCTTCAACCTCATGGAGGACGCGGCCACCGCCGAGATCTCCCGTTCGCAGATCTGGCAGTGGATCAACGCGGGCGTCGAGTTCGAGAACGGCGAGAAGGCCACGCCCGAGCTGGCCCGCAAGGTCGCGGCCGAGGAGCTGGCCGCGATCCGCGCGGAGATCGGCGAGGAGGCCTTCGCGTCCGGCCACTGGCAGCAGGCCCACGACCTGCTGCTGACCGTCGCCCTCGACGAGGACTACGCGGACTTCCTCACCTTGCCCGCGTACGAACAGCTCAAGGGCTGAGGCTCAAGGGCTGAGGCTCATAGGCTGAAACTCATGGGCTGACGTCGTCCTGTGAAGGCTTGTCCGAGTGGCCCAGGGGCTTTCCCGGGGCCACTCGGTCGCGTACGAGCCGCTTCACCGCCGTCGGCTCCGGGAAGCCCTGCTCGCGGCGGTCCCAGACGACCTCGCCGTTCACCCGGACGACGAACACGCCTCCGGTGCCGGGCTTGAGCGACAGCTCGGTCAGCTCGGTCTCGAAGGTGGTGAGCAGCTCCTGCGCCAGCCAGGCCGCGCGGGGCAGCCAGCGGCACTGGGTGCAGTACTCGATCTGCACGACCTGGGTCATCCGAGATGCACCGACCAATCCTGTTCCGCCGCCGGCTTGCCGTGCAGGTCGGGGACCTGCTTCAGCCACTTCGGCCGGCCCTGCTGTGTCCTCGCCGCCCTGAGGGCCTCCTCGGCGGCGAGTTCCTCCCGGGTGGGGAAGTCGGTGGGCAGCCAGGCCGCGGAGGCGCTCACGCGCGCGTGGAGGTACTCCACGTACGCCTCCCGGAGGACGTCCGGGGCGCCGGACCCCGCCTCGTCCGTCAGCCAGGCGTCCGGCACCTCGGCCACGATCGCGCGCAGCAGCTCCTCGGTCACCCGGGGGGCCAGCTCGGCGTCGGCGGCGCGGACGTCCGGGGCGTAGTGGCCGAGGGCGTGGTGGCGGAAGTCGTAGGCCTTCTCGGGGTCGGCGCCGTCCCAGCGGTGGTGGAAGACGAGGGCCGCGCCGTGGTCGATGAGCCACAGCCGCGGGGGCGCGACCCCGAGGGTGGGCCAGATCATCAGGTTGGAGCTGTGGACCGTCCGGTCGACGTTGACGGTCAGGGCGTCGAGCCAGACGATCCGGCCGGCCTCCACCGGGTCCACGGGGAAGGACTTCGCGATCTCCGGGGTGAAGTCCCGCGCGCCCGGCAGGTGGTCCATGCCGAGGTTGAGGCCCGCGCTGGCGCCGTGGAGTTCCCGTACCTCCTGGTGGGGCTCGCCGTCGCCGATCGCCGGGTCGAAGTGCACCAGGACCAGCTCGGGGAAGCGCAGCCCGAGGGCGCGCGCCAGCTCGCCGACGATCACCTCGGCGACCAGCGCCTTGCGGCCCTGCGCGGAGCCGGTGAACTTCACGACGTACGTGCCCAGGTCGTCGGCCTCGACGACCCCGGGGACGGAGCCGCCGGACCGCAGCGGGTTCACGTATCGAACAGCAGTCACTTCGCGCAGCACATCGGCCAGCGTAGTTCAGATCATGTACCGACCAACGGGTTGGGCAGCGGCAGGTAGCGGGCGTCGGCGCCGTCCGCGCCCGTCCAGCGCAGCAGCAGGTTGGTCTTGCCGGGCAGGGTGGGCGCGGTGAGCAGGGCGGCGGCCTCGGGGAGGTCGTGGCGGGCCAGTTCGCGGCGCACCGCGGGCCAGGGGTCGAGGCCGGGGCGCCGCTCGGCGAGGGCCGCGGCGACCTCGTACAGGTGGTTCACGACCAGGCAGTACACCAGCCGCTCCCAGCCGGCCGCCCGCTCGACGTCCGCGAGCAGTTTCACGCCCTCGGCGTCCCGGAACAGGGCCTGCACGGGGAGGCCCTCGGCGTCGACGGCGACCAGCGTGTTCTGCAGATGCGCCTCCAGGACGACGCCGTGGTCGGCGAAGGCGGCCAGCGCCGGCGGGACGACGACGGCCAGGTACGCCTCCCACCAGGCCGCCGGGTCGGGCGCGGCGGCCAGCGGGCTGCCCGCGAAGCCCTCCACGAGGCCCGCGGCGAGCAGCGGGGTCGCGCCGGGCAGGAGATGGCCGTCGAGACCGTCGCGGACCAGGACGGCGAGTTCCTCGAAGGCGAAGTCGGCGGTGCGGTAGCCGCGGTCGCTCAGCCAGGCCGCCGGGCCCTCGATCGCCGCGAAGGCGCGGGCCGCCGCCGCGTCGGTGCGGCGCAGTCCCAGCAGGTCGTGCCGCCACAGCCGGCGGATGTCGTTGGTGATGCGGACGTCGAGGCTGAACTTCAGGCACAGGTCCCGCTCGGGCGCGTACAGCGTGCGCACGGCGGCCGTCGGCCAGGCGTCGAAGTCGGTCGTGCCGAGCCGGACCAGACGGCCGTCGGCGAAGGCCGGTGCGAGGTCCACGAGGTCGAGCTGCCAGGGGTGGGCGGGCAGCAGCCGGTAGCCGGGCGGGGCCGTGCCGAGGGCGTCCAGCGCGGAGGTGTCGCCCTCCTCGGCGACGGTGTCCTCGCGCACGCCCAGCAGGACGAGCGGGAAGCGGGCGTACGCCTCCGGGGCGTAGGGCAGCCAGCCGGCGTGCGGGCCGCCGCCGCGCGCCTTGGGAGCGGGGTGGTGGGGGTGGCCGGTGAGCAGGCACTGCTCGGAGCGCAGGTAGGGGTCGGCGGGCGGGGTGGCACCCGCGCGTGCGGCGAGCAGTGCGGCCACCGCGTCCCGGCTGTCGATCATCTCCGCGGGCAGCTCGTGGTTGGACAGTCCGGTGTGCCGGCGCAGCTCCTCGGCGACCAGCTCGACGAGTTCCTCGTGGCCGAGCCGACGCCAGGCCCCCGCCGCCCTCGCCGCCGCCCCCGCCGTCTCCACCTCGGGCTCGGCCGGCCGCCGGGCGCCGCGCACGCGCAGCAGCCGGCCGCTGCCGGGCAGCCGGTACACCGGCCGCCCGTCGGCTCCGGGCGGTCGGGGCAGCTCTTCGCCGAGCTCGCGGAGCAGACAGTTGAGCAGCGGCGCGGCCGCGTAGGCGTCGGCCTCGGCACGCACCGCAGCTTCGGCGGACGCCGCATCGTCGCCGGACGCCGCGGATTCGGCGGACGCGGCAGCCTCGGCGGGCGGGGGGATGAGGTCCACGTGATCCACTGGTTCTCTGGTTCCCTACGGTTCTTCTGAGCGGAGACGATCAGTATCGCCGTCGTCACGGCCCCTCCGTGACGTCGTACCCGTACCCCAGGAGCCCACCCGTGCACCGTTCCCCCAGCGCAGAGTCCGAGCTGGCCGAAGAACTGGCCGCCGTACGTCCCGCTCTCGGTCCCCGGTTCGCGGCCGCGTTGCCGGGGGCCAGGGCGGCCGTTCTCACCCGGCTGTGGCGGGCCCTCGTGCATGAACCGCTGCCCTGGATCGCGCACCGGGCGCAGCCCGCGGGCGAGAGCCTGCTCACACTGGGCGACGGCCGCCGTCTGCACGGCCCGCGCGCGGACCCGTACGCGACCGCCTCCTATGTGACGGAGGTCCGGCTGGACGGGGTGGCGTACGACGATCCGGCACGGTTGATGACGGAGCTGGCCGTGCCGCACGGCGCGGATCTCGCCGCCGAGCTCGGCCACAGCGTCGCCTCGCTGGCGCTCTCGCGGGCCGGGCAGGCACCCGACGGCACCTCGCTGAAGGACCCGCGGGAGTGGCCGGCGCACGACTGGGAGTGGGAGCAGCGGGTCGTCGACGGGCATCCGTACCACCCCGGCTGCCGGTCGCGGCCCGGCTTCACGGTGGCCGAGCAGCTGGCCTACGGGCCCGAGCACCGGCCGTCGGTGCGGCTGGGTCTGCTGCCGGTGCCGGCCGACGAGTGCCTGGTGTCGGGCGAGTGGCCGCCGCACCTGCGGGACGGGTCGCGGCTGGTGATCCCGGTGCATCCGTGGCAGGCGGCGCATGTGCTCAAGCTGTTCTGCGAGGAGGGGGCCACGGCGCATCCGCTGATGTCGCTGCGCACGCTCGCCCTCGCCGACGGTCCGCATGTCAAGACGGCGTTGAGCACCCGGCTGACGTCCTCGGTGCGGGACATCTCGGTCGGTTCCATCGTCGCGTCCGCGGCCCTGTCGGAGTTCGCGGAGACGTTGACGCCGCGCGTGTACGGCCTGCTGCACATGACCCGCACGCTGGGCGCGGCGACCGCCGACTCACCCGATCTCGCGGCCGTGCTGCGCGAGTCGCCCGCCGTCTACGGCGCACCGGGCGAGCGGGTCGTCCCGGTGGCCGCCCTCGCCGGCACCGAACTGCCGGGCTCCCCCGGCTGGTTGGCGCAGTTCGCCCGGCTGGCGCTCACCGCCGGGCTGCGGCTGCTGGAGCTGGGCGTGGCGTTGGAGGCGCACGGGCAGAACCTGCTGGTCGTGCTGTCGGCGTCGGGCGCCCCGCTGCGGCTGGTCTACCGCGACCTGGCCGACATCCGCGTCAGCCCGGCCCGGCTGGCCCGGCACGGCATCCCGCTCCCCGACGGACTGCCCGCCCGGATCCTCACGGACGACGTCACGGCGCTGCGCCGCAAGCTGTTCGGCTCCCTGGTGGCGGGCGCGCTCGCCGGGACGGCCGGCAGCCGCCCGGCCCTGCGAGCGGCCCTGGAGACGGCCGTACGGGACGTCCCGCCGACCCCGGACCTCGCGGCGCTGCGCGCGAATCCGCTGCCCACGAAGGCGCTGACGCTGATGCGGCTGTCGCCGGGGGTGTCCGGGGACCAGTGGGCGCTGCTGCCCAACCCGCTGGGCGGGGACGCGGGCTGACCTTCGTTTTGTGGCGGGACGCCTCTGATCAATAGGATCCGCCGATGATCAGAACACAACGGCTGGCGGCGGGCGTAGGCGCCCTGCTCGCCGCGCTGACGGCCGGGATCGCGTTCCCGGCCGGGGCGGCAGCCGACGAGACCACCGCCACCGCGCCCAAGGTCAATTTGGTCCTCGACGTCAGCGGTTCGATGCGGACCAAGGACATGGACGGCGGGACGCGGATGGCCGCGGCCAAGCAGGCGTTCAACGAGGTGCTCGACGCGACCCCGGAGAACGTCCTGCTCGGCATCCGCACGCTGGGGGCCAACTACCCGGGCGACGACCAGAAGACGGGCTGCAAGGACACCGCGCAGCTCTATCCGGTCGGCCCGCTGGACCGGACCGAGGCGAAGACGGCCGTGGCGACCCTGGCGCCGACCGGCTGGACGCCGATCGGTCCCGCCCTGCTGAAGGCCGCCGACGACCTCGACGGCGGCACCGGCTCCAAGCGGATCGTGCTGATCAGCGACGGCGAGGACACCTGCGCTCCGCTCGACCCGTGCGAGGTGGCCCGGGAGATCGCGGCCAAGGGCATCGGCCTGACCATCGACACCCTCGGCCTGGTGCCCAACGTCAAGATGCGCCAGCAGCTGAGCTGCATCGCCGAGGCGACCGGCGGCACCTATACGTCGGTCGAGCACACCGACGAACTCACCGACCGTGTCAACCAGTTGGTCGACCGGGCGGCCGACCCCGTGGTGACTCCGGTCGCCACCTCGGGCGCGGCCTCCTGCACCGCGGCGCCCACGCTGAAATCGGGTCTGTACACCGACCGCGAGGAGTTCGGCCAGGAGCGCTGGTACAAGGTCGACGTCGAGCCGGGCCAGGAACTGCGGGCCTCGGTCAGCGTGTCGGCGGACCGGGCCATGAACCCCGACTACGGGGTGCTGCTGCGGGCGGTCACCGTGCACGGCCGCGAGATCGTGCGCGGCGAGGCGGCGGGCAACGGCCGCACCGACGTCATCTCGACCGGCCTGCGCTACCCGAAGGCGGAGGACGACGACGATGACGCCCCCGCCGAGACGGTGTGCGTCCAGGTGACCAACTCCTACTCGGCGGCAGCCGGTGTGAAGACCACGCCGGGCATGCCGCTGGAACTGACCGTCGACGTGGTCGACGGCCCCTCCCAGGCGAGCGACGTGGCCTCCTTCGGCCTCGGCCGCGGCTGGTGGCTGCTCGGCGTCCTGGTGCTGGCCGGCTTCCTCGCGGGGCTGCTGTGGGGCTGGGCGTCGCGCCTGCGGATCGCGGTCTGGAGGACCAACTGATGCGGATCACACGTGTGTTGAGCGGCGCGTTGCTCGCGCTGGGACTGGCGGTCGGACCGGGTGCGGTGGCGCCGGCCGCGGCCGACTCCACCCCGTCCGCGAGCCCGTCCGGCGACGGCGACGGCAACGCGCCCACCGAGGCGGGCACGTCGTTCCGTACGGCGACCGAGATCGACCAGGGCCAGACGGCCACGGCGAACGGCTCCGCGGGCGACTACCTGTACTGGTCGTTCCCGGCGGACTCGGGCCAGCGCCCCACCGTCAAGGCGACGGTGAAGCTGCCCGAGACGCACACCGCGCAGACCTGGCAGGTCGACGTGTACGACGGTCTGCGACGCCGTCAGGCCTGTCAGTACGGCGCCCAGACCCGCACCGCCGGGGCGCAGGCGGACTCCGTCGAACTGGCCTGTGTGCTGCGCACGGTCCGCGCCTGGTCGGAGCCGTGGGCGGACGACCCGCTGCCGGGCACCTACTACGTCCGGCTGACGGTCCTCGACCTGAAGGCCTCCGACCTGGGGCTCCCGGTCGACGCCGAGCTGCGGGTGGACTCCAAGGACATCGGGGGCGCCGCGGCCGTCGACGGTTCGCTGGCGGAGCCGCTGGTTCCGGGCATCGCGGTCACCTCGCAGGCGGAGGAGGCCGAGGACGACTCGTCGGCCTCGGCCGTGCTGTCGAGCATCGAGCCGGACGACGGCTGGGCGTCCGGCTGGTGGTCCGACCGCTGGGTGTGGACCTCGCTCGGCGCGGCGCTGGCCGCACTGGCGGGCATCGGCGGCTACACGCTGACGCGCGGCACGGGACGCCCGAGGCACGTGCCGCCGGGCGCGTGAGGCCGACGCACAGCGCCCGCATCGGTTGATGTTCCGCCAGAAGGCCTACCAGGACACCCTGGTGGGCCTTCTGCCATGTCGTCAGGCGGGACCCGCGGCCGCACGCCTCGCGCCCTCATGCCTCATGCCTCGCGCAGCGCCTTGGCCAGGGGGCTGTCGCCGCTCACGTCGACCCGACCGGCGCGCACCGCGTCGAGGACGCTCGACTCGCCCTGGGCGACGGCCATGCAGGTGTCCACGTCGAGGACGAGCCGCGCGTCGGGCGCACCGGGGGCGGGTCCGTGACCGTACACCGGGCCGCCGTCCGCGCCGACGAACAGATGGAACTCCCCTTCGTCCAGGCGGACTTCGACGAGCCCCTCGCCCTCCAGCCCGTGCAACAGCGGAAGCAGGGGCAGCGCGAACCAGTGGGCCCGGACCGCGTCGGTGGGCCGCCGCTCGCCGAGCTCGGCCTCGCCCCACTTCCCCAGCGCCTGGAGCACCGGCAGCAACTCCCGGCCCCGCGCGGTGAGTTCGTACACGTAGGCCGCACCGGGCGGCGGCAGCCTGCGCCGGGTGGTCAGCCCGTCCCGCTCCATGTCCTTCAGCCGCGAGGCGAGCACGTCCGTGCTCACCCCCGGCAGATCGGCGTGCAGGTCCGTGTAGCGGCGCGGGCCGGCGAGCAGCTCCCGGACGATCAGCAGGGTCCAGCGGTCGCCGACGGTGTCGAGTGCGCGGGCGGCGGAACAGTACTGGTCGTAGCTTCGGCGAGGTGACATGGCACGCAGTCTAGACATGTCGTTGGACTTTCCAAGCTGGAACTTGGTAAAACCAAGCATCACAACGAACCGGAGGGGCGAGCGCGCATGGAGTTCCGGCAGTCGAACAAGCTGAGCGAGGTCTGTTACGAGATCCGCGGTCCGGTGATCGAGCACGCCAACGCACTGGAGGCGGCCGGCCACAGCGTCCTGCGCCTGAACACCGGCAACCCGGCGGCGTTCGGCTTCGAGGCGCCGGAGGAGATCCTCCAGGACATGATCCGCATGCTGCCCCAGGCGCACGGTTACACGGACTCGCGCGGCATCCTCTCGGCCCGCCGCGCCGTGTCCCAGCGTTACCAGGAGCGGGGCCTGGAGGTCGGCGTGGACGACGTCTTCCTCGGCAACGGTGTGTCGGAGCTGGTGTCGATGGCCGTCCAGGCGCTGATCGAGGACGGCGACGAGATCCTGATCCCGGCCCCGGACTTCCCCCTGTGGACGGCCGTCACCACGCTCGCCGGCGGCAAGGCCGTCCACTACCTCTGCGACGAACAGGCCGACTGGTATCCGGACCTGTCCGACATGGCGTCGAAGATCACGGATCGCACGAAAGCGGTTGTGATCATCAATCCGAACAACCCGACCGGCGCGGTGTACCCCAAGGAGATCATCGAGGGCATCCTCGACCTCGCCCGCCGGCACGGTCTGATGGTGTTCGCCGACGAGATCTACGACCAGATCCTGTACGACGACGCCGTCCACCACTCGGCCGCCGCGCTCGCCCCCGATCTGGTCGTCCTGACCTTCTGCGGCCTGTCGAAGACGTACCGGGTAGCGGGTTTCCGCTCGGGCTGGCTGGTGGTAACCGGTCCCAAGCAGCACGCCAGGGACTACCTGGAGGGCCTCACCATGCTGGCCTCCATGCGCCTGTGCGCGAACGCGCCCGCGCAGTACGCCATCCAGGCCGCGCTGGGCGGCCGCCAGTCCATCCACGAGCTGACGGTGCCGGGCGGCAGGCTGTACGACCAGCGTCAGGTGGCCTGGGAGAAGCTCAACGAGATCCCGGGTGTTTCCTGCGTGAAGCCCAAGGGCGCGCTGTACGCGTTCCCGCGCATCGACCCCAAGGTGCACCGGATCCACGACGACGAGAAGTTCGTCCTGGATCTGTTGCTGCAGGAGAAGATCCAGGTCGTCCAGGGCACCGGCTTCAACTGGCCGACCCCCGACCACTTCCGCATCCTCACCCTCCCGTACGCGGACGACCTGGAGACCGCGATCAGCCGGATCGGCCGGTTCCTCAGCGGATACCGGCAGTAGTCACCGCCGCCGGCAGTAACGGGTAGTAACCGCTAAGCGGGTCGGGCGAAGTCGGCGGCGGTTCGGCAGCGCCCTGAAGGGGCGCGAGGAACTGCGCGACCAGCCACGATGGCGCCGCAGCGGAAAGACGGCACATCGCGGCGCTTCCAGCGGAGCGCTCAGTCACTCGGGGCTGCGGAGCGGTCTCCCGGCCTTCACGCGGCGCTTCACCTCGCGGAAGTCCCGGATGCCGTCCACACAGGTGACCGTGCGACCGTCCGCGTCCTCGTCGTCGTACACGCGCAGCAGGTCGCGGTCGAGGTGCTCCAGGAGCCGCGGATCGTCCATCTCCAGCCCGGCGGGCCGCTGCGCGATCTCCAGGCGCGGCCGGCCGATCACCGCCGCGGCGGTCAGCGTGCCGCCGACGGTGAAGTGGTGCTCCTCGCCGTAGAAGAGGCCGGTGCGCACATCGCCGCCGATGTACGCGGCGCAGTCGTTGTAGTCGCCGATCAGCCGGTCGGCGCGGAGATCCCCGTGGACCTCCAGCCAGCCGGCGGTCACCACGTCGCGGGCCTTCATGTCACCGGTGACCAGCAGGTACGACTCGGGGTCGTCGTAGTCGGCGTAGCCGCCGTCGACCACCAGGTCGCCGAGCACGACCAGCAGGTAGGCACGCTCCTGGTGCAGGTCGAGGTCGCCGCGCACGTGCAGGTCGCCGTCGACCAGCCGGACGTCGGACTCGTAGTCCTCGATCTCGTCGAGTCCGGCGGTCACATGCTTGATCTTGTGACCGTCCCGGAACCGGCCGACGGCGGCGAGGACTTCGGACCGGGACACCTGGCGCTGCTTGAGACTACGGACGTTGGCCATCACAGCGGAAAGCTAGCGGAAAGGCTGTCATACGTCTCGGCGATACTGGCTGTTCCCTCGGTCTGCCAGGCCGGGGACAGCACTTGGAGGGGCCCGTCGTGACCCGACCGCCGACCGCCGCGCAACGGCGGCTGATCGAGGCCGCCGACCCCGTCACGGGCCGGCTCAGAGGCACGGAGGCGCAGCTCACGGCGCTGGTCAAGCGAGGGCTCGCCTTCCGGCACCCCAGGCCGCCGCACGATCACTTCCTGACCCCGGCGGGGCACCGGATGCGGGAGGACGATCCCGCGGCCGAGCCGGAGTCCCCGCAGCCGGGTTCTCCGCGGTCGGAGTCGCCGCAGTCGCAGTCGCAGTCGCCGAAGCCGGCGGACTCCGGCGGGTTCGCCGCGCGGGTCGGCGGTGAGGAGGCCGCACCGGCGTCCGGTCCCGCCCGGGTCCGCGAGGTGCGCAGCGCTTGGGAGGGGCTGCTGGAGCTGCGCCGGATGACCAACCGGGACGGGAGCAGGGAGCGGCCCTGCGGCTGGGAGCGCACGCATCTCGTGCGGGCCGCCGCCCTGGCCCTGGAGGCGGCCGGACACCCTCCCGCCGGCCCCGCGGGCTCCGACGGCTACCGGGTGCGGGCGACCCCGCAGCCGGAGGCGGTGGCCGTGCACGGGCCCGACGACGCGACGCTGTCCGCCTGCGCGGCGACACTGGAGAAGGCGGGCTGGCAGGTCGGCGAGCACACCGATCGCCGGAGCAGGAAGCGCTATCTACTGGCTTCCCCTCGCCGCGTGTAGAAGGCATGCCAAGATCGATGCCTCTCGATGTGAAGGGGAAACAGTGAGCGAGCCGTTTTCCGTGCGGGTCACCGTTCGTGGATACGAGACCGACGTACAGGGGCACCTCAACCAGAGCGTGTACATCAACTACGCGGAACACGCTCGCTGGGCGTTGCTGCAAGCGGGCGGCATCACCCAGGCGGGGCTGATCGGCAAGGGCGTGGGCCCGGTCGCCCTGGAGACGACCATCCAGTACAAGCGTGAGCTCCTCGCCGGGGACGAGGTCGACGTCACGTGCGTCTTCGAGTGGGGCAGCGGGAAGACGTTCCGGGTGCAGCAGACCATCCGCCGGGCGGACGGCACCGTCTCCGCCGAACTCACCTCGGTCGGCGGCCTGTTGGACCTGGAGCAGCGCCGGATGGTCCCGAACCCCCAGGGTTACTTCAAGGAACTCGCCACGGATCCCGGCCTGTTCGGGCTCTGAAGCAGGCCGGGGCCCCGGGGAGATGTGCGCGACGCCCCGGGGCCGCGTCGGCCCTGCGACAGCAGCGGCTGCTGTCGCAGGGCCGACGGATCGCACGACGGCCGTGCGGTTACTTCAGCTCGTCGGCGGTGTAGTAACCGCTCGCGACCAGAACGTAGTCGAGGTTCTCCTTGTCGACGCTGGTCGGCTGCAGCAGGTAGGCGGGCACGTACTTGGAGCCGTTGTTGTACGCCCTTCTGCTGTTCACTCTCGGCGTCCTGCCCTTGAATATGGAGTCGACCATCTCCGCGGCGGCGTCACCGAGCAGGCGGACGTCCTTGTAGACGGTCTGCGCCTGCTGACCGGCCATGATCGACTTCACCGCGGGCAGTTCGGCGTCCTGACCGGTGATGATCGGGAGGGGCTTGCTGCCGGAGCCGTAGCCGTCCGCCTTGAGCGAGGCCAGAACGCCGAGGGAGATGCCGTCGTACGGCGACAGCACCGCGTCGACCGTGCGGTTCCCGTACGACTCGGCGAGGATGGCGTTCATGCGCTTCTGCGCGGTGACTCCGTCCCAGCGCTGGGTGGTGACCTCCTTGAGCCCGGTCTGGCCGGACCGGACGACCAGCTTCTTGCTGTCCAGGTACGGCTGCAGCAGGCGCATCGCGCCGTCGAAGAAGTACTTGGTGTTGTTGTCGTCGGCGGAGCCGGCGAACAGCTCGATGTTGAACGGGCCCTTGCCGTCCTCGAGACCGAGCTGTTCGATGATGTAGTGGGCCTGAAGCCGCCCGACCTGCTCGTTGTCGAAGGAGACGTAGTAGTCGACGTCGTCGGTGCCGAGGATGAGCCGGTCGTAGGAGATCACCGGGATCTTCGCAGCGGCGGCCTTCTTGAGCACGTCGTTCATCGACTTGTTGTCGATGGCCGCGATGATCAGGGCGTCGGCACCCTCCTTGATCAGGGTATCGATCTGTGAGACCTGGGTGCTCGGGTCGTCGTTGCCGAAGACCAGCTTGGTCTCGTACCCCTTCTGCTTCAGGTCGTCGACGACGGTCTTGCCGTCGGTGAGCCAGCGCTCGGAGGACTGGGTCGGCATGGCGATGCCGACCATGCTTCCGTTGGAGCTGCCCTCGGAGCTGTTGTCGCTGTCTCCCCCGCAGGCGGACAACGTGAGGGCGAGAGAGACGGCTCCGGCCAGCGTGGCGAGGGCGGCTCTTCGGTTGCGCATAATCAACGGTCCTTGTTTCTTCTCGTCGCTGAGAGGAGAGCATGTCGAATGTGTCGTTCGGGGCCGAGGCGGAGCGAGCCGGGCAGTCGACCGGCACGGACCGACTCCGCGAGAGCGGTGCGCCGCGACGGATCAGCCCGGCGACCGCGTGGATCCGCACAGGGCCCGCCGAGGTCGTCGGGGGTCGTGATGCGCGTCTTCCAAAAGCGGCGAACAACCAAACGGCGGCCCTCGATCACCGAACAGTGCGTGAGTGTGACGCGGCATCCGGGTCTCGCCGACGCTCGTGACCCCGTTGCCGGTGTGCACCTGTACGTACGTCAGGTGGCGCCACGGCGTTCGGCCCACGGCCGTGCTGATTCCAGTGCTGCGCAGGGCGCTTGCCTTTCAAACGTTCGAGATGTCGTCACATGTTTGCAAGCTTGCGGAACACTAGGGGCGTGTGAGAACAGTGTCAACGGGGTGAACAGGAATGGTTACAGAAAGGTGCGACGAACGACCAAATCCAGCCCGTTGAGGGTCCGAAACCGGTCAGATCAGACCGCCTCCCGATCCCCCTCCCGATCCCCCTCGCGCTCCCGACCCCGACCCCCCTCGCGCTCCCGATCCCGATCGCGTTCCCGCTCGGTGTCGTACGTCGCGCGCGCCTCGGCGATGTAGACCCTGTTGCGTTCCGCCCAGTCGGTGAGCCGTAACAGGGTCTCGTGCAACTCACGGGCCACCGGGGTGAGTCTGTACTCCACCCTCGGCGGCACGGTCGGATACACGGTGCGGGTGACGAGTCCGTCGCGCTCCAGGTTGCGCAGCGTCAGGGTCAGCATGCGGCGGCTGATCCCCTCGATGCTGCGCTCCAGTTCGGTGAAGCGGACGGGTCCGTGCGCGGCGGCGACGAGGATCTGCACGCTCCATTTCCCGGAGACCCTGTCAAGAACTTCGCGAACGGGACAGGCGTGTGCGTTCACAAGCTGTGAGGTAACACCAGTGTTCCTCTGCGACATCGAAGTGCCTCCTTACACCGCTCGCCCATGGTTATCCATGATGGCCTCCGTTACAAGCCATGCACCAAGGGTTGCTGAGAAGAATGTGGAGGCCACACCGTCATGACGGACATCGCCGATTCCTCGACGCGGACACCGCGACGAACGCACTCCCGGCGGGCGGCCCTCGTCGTCCTGTGCGCGGGGACCCTGATGACGATCCTGGACGGCAACATCGTCACCGTGGCGATGCCGGCCGTCCAGAGCGACCTCGGGTTCAGCGGCCCGGGTCTGGCCTGGGTCGTCAACGCCTATCTGATCCCGTTCGGGGGCCTGCTCCTGCTGGTCGGCCGGCTCGGCGACCTGGTGGGCCGCAAGCGGATGTTCACGGCGGGCCTCGCGGTGTTCACCGCGGCCTCGGTGCTGTGCGGGGTGGCCACCGGCCAGGAGATGCTCATCGCGGCGCGGGCCGTGCAGGGCGTCGGCGGGGCGATGACCTCGGCGGTGGTCCTGGGCATGCTGGTGGCGCTGTTCCCCGAGCCGCGCGAACAGGCCCGCGCCATCGCGGTGTTCAGCGCGGTCGGCGCGGCGGGCGGCGCGCTCGGCACCTTCCTCGGCGGGGCGCTGACCCAACTTCTCGACTGGCACTGGATCTTCCTCATCAACCTGCCGATCGGCGTGGCGGCCTGGTTCGCGGCCGTCCGCGTCCTCGCCCCCGAGAACGGCGCGGGGCTCGGCAGGGGCGCCGACTACCCGGGCGCCGCCCTGGTCACGAGCGCGCTCATGCTGACGGTGTACGTCATCGTCGGCGCGGGCGAACGCGACGGCTCCGGCACCGCGCTGCTCGCCCTGCTCGCCGCCGCGCTGTTCACGGGGTTCGTGCTCCGCCAGGCGCGGACCGCGCGCCCGCTGCTGCGGCTGCGGCTGTTCGGCTCCCGGCTGCTCAGCGGGGCGAACGCGGTCCAGGTCCTGATGATCGCGACGATGTTCGGCTTCCAGTTCATCGGCGCGCTGTACGTGCAACGCGTGCTCGGATTCGGGGAGTTGGCGACCGGCACGGCGTTCCTGCCGGCGCCGATCGCGATCGGGCTGCTGATGCTGTTCCTGTCCGCGCGGACCGTCGGCCGCTTCGGCCCGTACCGCGTCCTGCTGGCCGGCCTGGTCCTGATCGCCTTCGGAATGGCGCTGCTGAGCCGCGCCCCCGCGGACGGCTCGTACGCCGCCGATTTCCTGCCCCCGATGCTGCTGATGTCCGCGGGCTTCGCCGCCGCGATGCCCGCACTGACCGGGCTCGCCATGTCGGCGGCACGGGAGGAGGACGGCGGACTCGCCTCCGGGCTCTTCAACACCACGCAGGTGGTGGGCGGTTCGCTCGGCCTCGCGGTCCTGTCGACCCTGGCCGCGAGCCGCACCGACGAACTCCTCGACCGCGGAGCGCAGTTGGTCCCGGCCACCGCGGAGGGCTACCGACTGGCGTTCCGTGTCGCCGCGTCGATCGCGGTGGCGGCGCTGCTGCTCGCGGCGGCGACCCTGCGCACGAGGCGGCCGCAGCGGCAGGAGCAGGCCGGGGACTGAGCAAGCCTCCTGCCGACCGGCCTCAGTCCCCTCCGATCGGCGAGGAGCGCGGTCAGGGGGGTGGAGGAACCGTTCCGGGGCGCGCGGGTGTGCGCGCCCCGGTCACGGCTTCCGGGCGAGGGCCGTCCCCCTCGACCGGAGATCTTCAACTCATCGGCTCTGCCCGGCGATCCGCGCCAGCCGCTGCGCTTCCGCACGGGTGGAGCGGGCGATCGCGTCCTCGTCGGCGTGCAACAGGCGTCCGTCCTCGACGATCTGACGGCCGTTCACGAAGGAGGCGGTGACCGGGGCCGCCGCGCCGAAGACCAGGGCGGTCACCGGGTCGGCGATGGAGGCATGGGCGAGGGTGTCCATCCTCCACAGCACCAGGTCGGCGAGCTTGCCGGGCTCCAGGGAGCCGATCTCCCGTGCCCGGCCGAGGACCTGCGCGCCTCCGAAGGTGCCCAGGCGCAGCGCCTGACGGGCGTTCAGGGCGGCTTCCCGGTGGGCCCCGAGGCGGTTGACGAGCAGGGCGTTGCGCAGCTCGGTGTGGAGTTCGCCGGACTCGTTCGACGCCGTGCCGTCGACCCCGAGGCCGACCGGCACGCCGGCCGCCAGCATGTCGGGGACGCGAGCGATGCCGGCCGCCAGCCGGGCGTTGGAGGACGGACAGTGGGCGACACCGGTCTTCGTCCGGGCGAACGCGTCGATGTCGGAGTCGTTCATATGGACGCAGTGCGCCATCCACACGTCCTCGCCGAGCCAGCCGGTGGACTCGAAGTAGTCGGTCGGGCCCATGCCGAACAGCTCGTGGCAGAACTTCTCCTCCTCGACCGTCTCCGAGCCGTGGGTGTGCAGCCGCACGCCGAGCCGACGCGCCAACTCAGCTCCCTGACTCAGGAGTTCGGTGGAGACGGAGAACGGCGAGCAGGGGGCGACGGCGATCTGGGTCATCGCGTCGAAGGAGGCGTCGTGATGCTCCGCGACGGTCGCCTCGGTGGCGGCCAGGGCGTCTTCGAGCGACTCCACCGCGAAGTCCGGGGGCAGCCCGCCGTCCTTCTCGCTGCGGTCCATGGAACCGCGGGCGAGGGTGAAGCGGACGCCCATGTCGCGGGCCGCGCCGATGATCGCGCCGGACAGGTCGCCGGAGCCCTCGGGGAAGACGTAGTGGTGGTCCATGGCGGTGGTGACGCCGCCGCGGGCCATCATCGCCAGGGAGCCCTGGGCGGCCGCGCGGACCATCGGCTCGTCGATGCGCGCCCAGGTCGGGTAGAGGGCGACGAGCCAGTCGAAGAGGTTGTGGTCGGTGGCCAGGCCCCGGGTGATCCACTGGTAGAAGTGGTGGTGGGCGTTGACCAGGCCGGGGGTCACGAGGTGGCCCGAGGCGTCGATGCGGCGGACGACGTCCGTCAGCCCCTCGGGAGCCCGGCCCGCGCCGAGCAACTCGATGCGGTTTCCGGAGACGACGATGTAACCGTTTGCGTACTCGGTGTCCCGGGCGTCGACGGTCGCGATCGAGCAGTTCTCGATGACGATGCGCTGAGCCATCATGCGTCCTCTTCTTTCCGTGGCCGCTTCAGTTTCTTTCTGCGCCCGCTTCAGTTTCTTTCCGCTTTCTTTCCGCTGCTTTCTGTTTCCGCGTCAGAGGTTGGTGAGGTCCGCCGGGATCCGCGCCTCGCAGCCGTCCCGCAGGACGGTGGCCTCGATCAGGCCGTAGGGGCGGTCGGCGGCGAAGTACACCGCCCCGTCCTCGGTGGCGTTCGCTATCCCGAACGGCTCCAGGTCCACCAGGAAGTGATGCTTGTTCGGGAGGGAGAAGCGGACCTCGTCGATCTCGGCGCGCTGCTCCACGATCCGGGAGCCCATCGCGTAGAGGGTCTGCTGGAGCGAGAGCGAGTACGTCTCGGCGAACGCGGCGAGCAGGTGCCGGCGCGTCTCCTCGTACGAGGACTCCCAGTCGGGCGCGGGCTGCGCGTCGTCCGTCCAATTGAACCGCCAGCGGGCGGAGACCTCGGTGGCGAGGATCCGGTCGTACGCCTCGGGGAGGGTCGTGTACCTGTCCTTGACGTACCCCCAGAACTCGGAGTCCGTCGAGTTCAGCACCACGAGGTCCTTGAGGCCGGAAACGACCTCCCACGCCGTGCCGTCGTAGGTGATCTGGGTCAGCCGGGTCTCCTGGCCCTTGCGGGCGAAGGAGTGCGCGCCCTCGCCGCCGTGCTCGATGCGCTCCCAGCCGTACTCCTCGACCCGGATCCGGGCCGTCCTGATCGGCTCCTGCGAGGTGACGAAGTGGCGGGCGAGGTGGATGCCGAACTGCTCGGCGGACTCGATGCCGTGTTCCTTGGCGAACGCGTACACCGTGTTCTTGGTGGTGTCGGTCGGCAGGACGTTGGCGTTCGAACCGGAGTAGTGGACCTCGTCCATGTCGCCGCTCAGCGACACGGAGACGTTGAGGTCCTTGATGTGGTGGGTGGCGCCGTCCCGCGTGATCTTCACGACTCGGTTCTCGGCCTTGCCGTACTGGTTCTGTCCCAGGATCGTCGGCATGAGCTAGCTCCCTCGGTAAACGGAGTAGCCGAACGGGTTGAGCAGCAGCGGTACGTGGTAGTGCTCGCCGGGCGTGACGGCGAAGGTGATCACCACCTCGGGAAAGAACACACCGCTGTCCCGATTCGCGGGGACGTCCTGCTGCGCATCGGCTTGCTTGTGCTGGAAGTACGGTTCGACGGCGAAGTCGAGCCGGACGTGGGTGGTGCCCGCCGGCAGCGCGGGCAGGTCCTTGCACCGGCCGTCCGGGTCGGTCGCCGAGCCGCCGAGCGCCTGCCACTGCGCGGACCGGCCGCTGCGGGCGAAGAGCCCGACGGCGACGCCCGCGGCGGGGCGGCCGACGCTGGTGTCCAGGATGTGCGTGGACACCGAGGCGGCGGCGCCGGCGCCGGTACCGGTATGCGCGCTGGTACCGGTATGCGCGCCGGTACTCGTACCGGAGCTGCTGTGGGTGCTCATGGCGGGCTCAGTCCTCTTCGACGAGTCGGGCGAGGCGGATACGGTTGATCTTGCCCAGTTCGACGCGCACGATCTCGCGCTCCTGCTCCGGCGTGTTGCCGATCCGCTCCTTGACCGCGTCCCGCAGCTGCTCGCCGGTCCGGCCGGTGGCGCAGACGAGGAAGACCTGGCCGAACCGGTCCTGGTAGGCCAGGTTCAGTTCGAGCATCTCCGCCTTGAGCTCCTCGGAGGCGCCGGACATGCCGCGCTGCTCCCGGGCCGAGATCGGGTCGCCCGGCTTCGGGCGGCCGATCGGCGGGTGCCCGGCCATGGCCTCGGCCAGGTCGGCCGCGGTCAGCGCGGCCGTCGCGGCGTCGTTCAGGGCGTAGAGATCGTCGACGGTGGCGTAGGGACGGGCCGCGAGCAGCCGGTCCGCCCAGGCGCCGGAGGCGCACGTCTCGCGGAGTGCGGCACGGGCGTCGGACTCCCCGAGGCCGTTGAACCGGGCCAGGCCGGGAGGCATGGAAGGCGAAGTCACGGGCCCAGCTAACGCCCCACCACGACCCCACGTCAACACTTTGTTGAAAACCCGGCCCGCCAGACCCCCTACACAGACCCCCCTACACAGGGGACAGGATGTAGCAGCCTTTCGATGCGCCCCTGCCGTTCGTGTTCGGCACGTCGTCACGGAAGTCCCGGTGGGTGAACTGGCCGATCTCCTTGAAGGTCGCCGCGGCCTCTGTTGAGATCATCAGGCAGAAACGGCTGACGAGGGGACTGCGTCCGCTACCGCGTGTCAGCGTCAACGTGCCTTCGTAGCGGCCCGTCACAAAGCCCCACCCGACGGCATTGAACAGCATCACCGGTTGTTGAGGTTTGTCTCGGCTCACCACCAGCGGGCTCGGATCGGCCACGCGCTGATAGTTCAGGCCCTTCGCTTGTGGATCGTACGAGAACGAACCGGTCTCATCCCAGAAGAACGAGGGTTTCGTGCCGTTCAGGTCGGCACGTTCCACCTTGAGCTCCGCTCCGGTGATCACCTCGACCTTCTGCGTCTCCAGCCTCGTCGACAGAGTGGGCTGGAGATACAACCAGACGTCATTTCCCTGAGCCACCCGCACGATGTGCGGGAGGGCAACGTCCACGTCCGGATCCCGTTCGAGCTGAACGAAGTTGTAGGCAGACAGTGCGAGGGCAGCGAGCCCGGCGACCGTGTTGGTCCACGCGTGGGCCAGATCGAAGCGCCTTCGTTCATGCGACGAGGGGAGAGGGTCCGCCCCGGGTTCATCAGGCACCATGATTGCCATGGTGGCTTACGCAAGCATCCATGGCGCGAGACGGTGAGCCAGACGAGGGCGAAATGAGGGCGGGATAAGGGCGGGATGAGGGCGAGAGAGAATCCACCCTATGACCGCCGGTCGCCGCTCAGCCCTTCTCCCGGTTCAGGTAGTTGTAGACCGTGAAGCGGCTCACCCCTAGGGCGTTTGCGACGGTTTCCACGCCGTGTCGTACGGAGAAGGCGCCGCGCGCCTCGAGTATCCGTACGACCTCCTGTTTGGCCTTGCGGTCCAGGTCGGCGAGCGGCTTGCCCTTCTTGCGCTCCATGGCGGCCAGGATGTGGTCCAGGGAGTCGGCGAGCTGGGGCAGCCGTACGGCGACGGTCTCGACGCCGTCCCAGCTCAGGACGACGTCGTCCGAGCCGGCCTCGTCCGGCGGGAGCATCTCCCCGCCCATGGCGTCGACCAGCGGCTTCACCGCCGCGATGAAGGCCTCTTCGCCGACGGTGGTCACTCGCCCTCCCCGAGGACGTTGACCTGCAGCGAGATACGGGTGGCACCCGCGCCGAGGGACTTGCGCAGCAGGGCGTCCACCGCGGCGAGCACCGCTTCGGCGGCGCCCTCCACGGTGTTGCCGAAGGGTCCGACGTCCACCGCGTCCAGGTCGGCCGCCTCGATCACCTCACGGGCGGCCAGCGCGTGCGCGGGCGCCTCGTCGAGGTCGAAGGGCTCGGTGGTGAACTCCACTTTCAGACGCATCGCGCCCCACACCTCTCTGAACGTCGGCCGGGCCGTCGACGCCCCGGACCCCGACCCTAACGGACCCGGCGGACGATCACCCCGGACTCGGGATTCCGGCTCAGTCGCCGGGCAGCAGCAGGTCGGGGGCGGGGTCCCGGCCGTCCGCGAGGTAGGCGCTCAGCGCGGCCCCGTGGGCGAGGGTGAGCGGGCCCCGGCGGCCGATGCCGAGCTGCCGGGCCAGGTCCTGCGCGTGCAGGCGTACGGCGGACTCGACGAGGGTCGCGTAGCCGTCGGTGGCGGCCCGGAACCGGTGCCAGGCCGTGCCCGTGATCGCGCCGCAGAGCAGCACGCCCGGCCACCACAGGGCGGCGACGGCGAGATAGAGCAGGCCCCAGCCCGCGAGGGTGGCGGCGCGGAGCATGCTCTCGCGCGCGGCGGTGATCTCGGCGCGGGTGGTGTCGGGGACGTGCAGCCACAAGTGGGGCCAGACGACCGCCACTTGGACGCCGAGGTCGCCGCGCAGCCGGGTCTCCACGGCGTGCAGCCGGTCTCCCGTCCAGGTGGGCCGGGCGGGCGTCGCGTCGGCGACCCGGCGCAGCCGGCCGCCGGCCACGGCCGCCCGGTGCGCCGCGTCCGCCGCGGCGCCGGCCAGGCCCGCCGCGGCCAGGGCGGCGCCCGCTTCCGCCCGACGCCGCTCGAACAGCCGTGCGCGGCGCGCGATCAGCCGTCGGACGACGGGGTGGGTCGCCGTAGGCCACGCGGGCCAGTCGGCGGCCAGCCACAGCCGCTCCACCAGGGAGCCCAGCGCCTGCGCGGCCAGTCCGCAGGCGGCCGCGGCGAGCAGGAAGGCGACGAGGAGCAGCAGCAGGTCGGCGGTGGAGGCGGCGAGCGATCCGGTGTGCCGGTCGAGGCGGACCGGCAGCGTGCCGAGCGCGTGCCAGTGCGTGTGCCCCAGTTCCCGTGCGGCGGCCAGCGCGCCGAGGAAGAGCGCGCCGGGCAGCACGAGCAGCGTCAGCCACCGTTCGGCGAGCTTCTTGCCGAGTTCGGTCAGGAGGCCGTTCACGGTGTCACAGGCTCGTCAACCGCAGGGGGACGCCGTCGAGTTCGCAGGCGGGCGGGACGTCGGGGGCGTCGTCGGCCCAGTGGTAGCGCAGGCAGCGGCCGTGCGGGCACAGGTAGATCCCCGGCTCGCGGCCGGCGCCGGGTACTCCGGCGAGCCGGGCGCCGGGGCCACGGGTGCCGCCGTGCAGCCCCTTGGCGTCGCCCTCGGCGAGGATCCGCCGGTGCAGCCGCCCGACCAGCGCCTCGACGTCGCCCCCGTCGCGTACGGCGGCCAGCAGAGCGTCGACGGCGTCCCGCGACTCCTGCTCGCGCAGGCGACGCCGGAGGTCCTCCGCGTGGGTGAAGAAGTAGACCAGTGCCTCGGACGTGCGCCGGGCCTTCCGGTCGGGGACGCTGCTCAGGTTCTCTGCGGTCATGTCTTCTCCGGACGGGCCCCGCGGGGGTGCGGGGGATGTGCGGTGGTGTGCACGGGTGTGCGGTGATGATGCGAGTACGGTAGGGCAACTCCCGTTTCGGACCCACCGCGTTGCTCTACTGTGCGCAGCCATGACCACTGAACGGGAGGCGGAGCGCGACCGGCTGCTCGCCTCCGCACGGCTGCGTCTCCGGCGGGTCAAGGCGACCGGGGACACGTCGCCGCTGCGGACGCCGCAGGCGCGGGCCGACCTGCGGGCGCTGCACGAACTGCGGTCCGACGGCCGCCGGGACGCCGAGGCCGGCTACCGGCTCGCCTGGCTGCTGTTCCTGAACCTCCAGCAGCCGGACGCCTCCCCGGACCCACCCCCGGACGAATCCGTCGTGGACGTCATCGGCGACGGGTTCGCCGACGCCCTGCTGGCCGGCATCGACGACCTCCCTGCCCGGTTCCTGGCCCAGATCGCGTCGATCGCCGAACCGGCCGCGATCGACCTGCTCCGGCAGGCGCGGTCGTCGTCGTCCGATCCGGCGCTGCTCGACACGGTCGTGGAGCAGCACCGGCGGATCGTGGCCGCCACGCCCGCCGGTCATCCCGGGCGTCCGCAGCGGCTCGCGAACCTGGGCGTCGCCCTGCACAGCCGGTTCGAGCGGCGGCCGTCCGAGGAGGACCTGACCGCCGCGCTGGACGCCCACGGCGAGGCGGTCCGCGCGACCCGGCCGGACGATCCCGACCTGCCGATGCGGCTCAGCGGGCGGGCGGGCGCGCTGTGGTCCCGCCACCGGCTGCACGGCGACCCCGCCGACCTGGACGCCGCCGTCGAGGGGATGCGGGCGGCTGTCGACGCCGCGCCCGCCGGGTCCGCGGGGCAGGCGCTGTGCCTGTCCAACCTGGGGCTGACGCTGCGGGACCGGTTCGGCCGGTCCGGGGATCCGGCGGACCTCGACGCGGCCGTCGCCGCCGGCCGCGAGGCGTGGCGGGCGACCCCGCCGGACGACCCGAACCGCTCGGCGCGCCTGCACCACCTGGCCCGCGCCCTCCTGATCCGCTATCGCGACGTCGAGGGCATGGCGGCGCTGGAGCAGACCGTCGACCGGCTGCGCACGACGGCCGGCACCCCGGCGGACGCGTACGCGCTGTGCTTCTGGGCGGGCCTGGACGACATCCCGCCCGAGGTGGCCGCCGACGTCGCCGCGTCGGCCGCGCTGCTGCTCCTCGCCCGGCAACAGCGGCTCATGACCGCGTACGACCGGGCCGAGCACGAGTCCGTCATCGCGCTGTGGCGGCGCATCCTCGGCATCACCCCATCGGGGGATCGGCGACGGCACATCTTCCTCGCCAACCTCAGCCATGCACTGCTGATCCGCTACCACCTCACCGGCGCGGCGGACGATCTGGCGGCGGCGCTCGCGGCCGCGCGCCGGGCGATGCGCGCGGCCGCGGAGGACGACCCGGAGCGCGGTCTGGGGGTGCTCAACCTGGCGGCCGGGCTCTCGGAGCGGTTTCGGCGCGAGGGCCGGACCGAGGACCTGGATCTGGCCGTCGACCTGCTGCGGGAGACCTCCGCACGGCTTGCGCACGATCACCGAGACCGGGCCCGCCACCTCTGCGAGCTGGGCGCGGTGCTGGGCATGCGGTTCGAGTGGCACGAGGATCCGGCCGACCTCGACGACGCCATCGCCGTCCTGCGCGAGTCCACCCGGACCGTGCCGGCCGATCCGCTGGGCCCGGGGGCCGCTCTGAACAACCTGGGTGAGGCACTGAGGCGGCGGTACGGCGGCACCGGCGACCCGGCCGACCTGGAGGAGGCCGTCGGTCTGCTGCGGGCCGCCGTGGAGGCCACCCCCGCGGCGCATGCGGGCCGGGTCCAGTACCTGGCCTCGCTCGGCGACGCCCTGACGATGCGGGGCGAACAGCTGGGAGACCAACAGGATCTGGCGGACGGGATCGACCTGTTGCGGGCCGCGCTCCGGACCGCTGCGGCCGGCTCCCCGGTGCGATCGCGGATCCTGCTCAACCTGGCTGTCGCCCGCTACCTGTGGCTCTTCCGGACGGGACTGCGCCGGGCCGACCTGGACGAGGCGGTGACGGCGGCCAGGACGGCCCTCGCGGACCTGTCCCCCACGCACCCCTCGCACACCAGCGGCCTCGGTCTTCTGGCGGACGCCCTGCGCATGCGGTACGAACAGACCGCGAACCCCGACGATCTGACCGAGGCGGTCGCGATCGGCCGGGAGCTGCTCCGGCCCGGCTGCGAACTCTCCCCGGCGCGCCGGGTCGAGCAACTGGTCGCCGGCGCAGGGGTATTGCACACCCAGCACCTGCGGACGGCCTCGACGGCGGACCTCGACGAGACGATCGACGCACTCCGAACGGCGCTGCGGGAGCTGTCCCCCAGGGATGGCACACGGCTGGTGATCCTGAACAACCTGGCGCTGGCGCTCATGGCACGCTGCGTGCACTCCCTCTCCGGGCCGGACCTGGACGCCGCGATCGACGCGCAGCGCACGGCGGTGGAACTGGCCGGCCCCCGGCACCGTGCCCGCGCCGAACTCCTCAGCGCCCTGGGCGGCTTCCTCCACGCCAAGTACAGCCACTCGGGTTCGAGAGCCGCCCTGGACGAGTCGATCGACGTCCTCGCCACGGCGGCCGAGGCGGCGCCCCGCGGCCATCCGACGCGGGCCATGATCCTCCCGAACTGGAGCAACGCCCTGCTGATGCGGTCCGAGGCGACGGGAGACCCAGCCGACCTGGACGCGGCGGTGGCCGTCGCCCGCGAGGCGGCCGTCGTGACGCCCGCCGCCGGCATGAGGCGGGTCTGGGCCCTCAGCCGACTCGGCGACGCGCTGGCGCGCCGCCATCGGTCGGACGGTCCGGCCACCGATCTCGACGAGGCCGTCGCGGTGCTGCGCGAGGCCTGCCGCGACGCCCGGGTCGCACCGATGATGACGCCGGTCCTGCTGTATCGGCTGAGCGGGGCCCTGGGCTCCCGCCATGAACGCGACGGCGACCCCGCCGACCAGGCGGAGGCGGTACGGCTGTGCGCGCAGGCCGCTTCGCTGCCCTTCGCATCGCCCACCGCGCGCATCCCGGCGGCGCTGCGTGCGGGTCAGCTGCTGGCCGCGTCCGGGGACGTGTCGCGCGCGGCCGACTTCACCGAGGACGCCGTCACCCTGCTGCACCGGATCGCCCCGCGCCGACTGCGCAGAGGCGAACAGCAGTACCTGCTCGGCCGGTTCCCCGGACTGGCGGCCACCGCCGCAGCGCTGGCCCTACAGGACCCGGCCGGGCCTCCAGGCCAACGAGCCCTGCGCGCCCTGCGGTTGCTGGAGACCGGGCGGGGCGTGCTGATGGGCCAGGCGCTGGACGCGTGGAGCGAGCCCGCGGCGCTGCGCCGCGGGCACCCCGAACTCGCCGCCCGCTTCGAGAGGTTGCGCGACATCCTGGACCGGCCGGACGACGGCGCGGACGCGCTGCTCGGAGGCATCCCCGACGCCGGGGCCGAGCCGGGCGACCGGCACCGGCTCGACGCCGAGCTGGCCGCCGTGCTCGAACGGATCCGCGCGCAGGACGGGTTCGGCACCTTCGGGCTGCCGCCCTCGGTCGGGGAGCTCCTCGCGGCCGCGCGGGAGGGCGCGGTCGTCGTCCTCAACGCCACGACGTCGCGCTGCGACGCCCTGCTGGTCACCGCGGCCGACGTCACCGCCGTGCCGCTGCCCGGGCTCACCCTGTCGTACGCGACGGAGCTCTCCCACGCCTGTCAGCGCGCCGCGCACGAGGCGACGGACGACGACCCGGACGTACGGACAGAGGCCCAGGCGACGCTGTCGACGGTGCTGGGCGCGCTGTGGGACGTCGTCGCCGATCCCGTCCTCACCGCGCTCGGGCACGACCGGGCGCCCCGGGACGGGAGGTACCCGCGCGTGTGGTGGGTGCCCGGCGGGCCGCTCGCCCGGCTGCCGATCCATGCCGCCGGCCACCACGACGGGTCGGGCCGGGCGGTGCTCGACCGGGTCGTCTCCTCGTACGCGCCGACCGTCCGAGCCCTGCGGCACGCCCGCCGCGCCCTGCCGGAAACCCCCGCCTTCGGCCCGCCGCTGGTCGTGGCCATGCCCACCACGCCCGGCCACGCGCCGCTCGACTTCGCGGCGGACGAGGCCGAGGTGTGCGCGGAGCTGCTGCCCGAGCCGGCGGTCCTGCTCGCCCCGGAGCGGCCGCCGACCCGCGACGAGGTGCTGCGCCGGCTGCCCGGCTGCCCGGTCGTCCACTTCGCCTGCCACGGCGACAGCCTCTCGGCGGACCCCGCACAGCACCGGCTGCTGCTGCACGACCACGCCGAGAGCCCGCTCACGATCGGCGAGCTGGCCACCGTCCGGCTCGACCACGCGCGGCTCGCGTACCTGTCGGCGTGCGGGACGGCCGTCTCCTACGACGGCGTCCTGCTCGACGAGGCCGTGCAGCTGACCTCGGCGTTCCAGCTGTGCGGCTTCCGGCATGTCGTCGGCACGCTGTGGCCCGTCGTCGACGGCACCGCCGTCGAGTTCGCCGAGGCCTTCTACGCCGCCCTGCGGCCCGGGCCCGACGCCGCCCCGGACCCCGACCGCTCGCCGTACGCCCTGCATGCGGCGGTGCGGCGACTGCGCGCCGAACTGCCCCGCACCCCGTCCCTGTGGGCGTCCCACATCCACACGGGCGCCTGACCAGCCCACCCCCCGCCCGCCCGCCCGCCCCCACGAGAAGGACAGCATGAACCGCACACCGTTTCCGCCGCACGCGTTGGTCCGCCGCACATGGCTCCTCAACCTCCTCTCCATGCTCTCCGTCGTCGCGTTCTTCTACGTGGGAAGCCGGTTCGGCGCGGGCGCGCTGGGCGCCGCCTTCGTGCTGTGGTTCGCGGCGCTGTTGTACTTCGGCCATCACGACGGGCAGAAACAGTTTCGCGCCGTCGAGCGGGACCGCGCCCGGGCGCTCAAGGCGCACACCGCCTCGATGGCGGAACGGATGCTGTTCGCCTGGCGGGAGGAGGGGTGGGAGTTCGAGGCGTCCTGCCCCGAGACCGCGATGGGGTTCGGCCGCATCCCGCAGGACATCCCCGACCACGGGCTCATGCCGGAGGAACGGGTCGTCGCCCGGCACGCGGCCGACCTGACGGCGGAGGGCGTCCTGCGCACCCGGATCGACGGTTTTCCCGTCACCGCGTTCGATCTGGAGATGATCAATGAGCCCGATGTGTGCGAGCTGCGCAGGCGCGCCCGCTTCGAGCGGGCCGCGGAGGCGTCCAAGGACTATCTGACCGTGGTCGCCGTGCAGCTGCCGGTGCGGCTGCCGTACCTGGCCTCGGTGCATCCCTTCGGCCCGGGGTCGCAGATCGCGTGCACGGCGGACGACGCCTTCGCGGAGTTCCTGCTGTCGGTGCCGGCGGTGCGCGCGGCGGCGCTGGACGTGGAGCGGCTGTGGTCCGTGCAGGGCGATCTGCTCGTCTCCTGCGCGCTGACCGACTGCGGCCTCGATGTGGCGGACGTGGTGGAGGTCGCCCGGCGGACGGCCCTGCTGGCGGGCGCGTTCCCCTGGTCCGAGCTGGAACGCTTCCGCGTCGAAGCGCCCGAGCCCGGGACCGAGCCCGGGGCCGGGACAGGGGCTGGGCAGCACTCGCTGTGGGTGCACGAGTTCACCGACGGCGTGATCGGTCCGCAGGTGCGGCGCTGGGACGAACAGCGCCTGGGCCGCACGGAGTTGCGGGCCTTCCGGTCCACGGAGGAGTGGATGAGCGAGCCGCTGCCGGCCGAGAACCCCGTCGGCTGAGCCGACGCCCCGACGTGCGCGCACCCCCTTCCCCTTGACAAGCCCCGGGACCGAGCGGCAATCTTCCAGTAAGCAGAAAATAACTTCCACAATACGGAAATATAGAAGGGGGCGCGAGAGCCGTGGGCTTCGAGGACCAGCGCTTCAACGTCAACCTGTCGATCCTCTTCACGGAACTCCCGCTCCTGGAGCGTCCCGCGGCGGCTGCCGCGGCCGGGTTCACCGCGGTCGAGCTGTGGTGGCCCTGGCTGGACTCCCCCACCCCCGAGCGGTCCGAGCTCGACGCACTGAAGAAGGCGATCGACGACGCGGGCGTCCAGCTCACCGGCCTGAACTTCTACGCCGGACGGCTCCCGGGCCCGGACCGCGGCGCGCTCTCGCTGCCCGGCGTGGAGTCGGAGCGGTTCCGCGCCAACCTCGATGTGGCCGCCGACCTCGCGGGCGCCCTGGGCTGCACGGCGCTCAACGCGCTGTACGGCAACCGGGTCGACGGCGTGGACCCGGCCGAACAGGACGCGCTGGCCCTGGAGAACCTCGTGCTCGCGGCCCGCGCGGCGGACCGGATCGGCGCGATCCTGCTGATCGAGGCGCTGAACCGGCCCGAGTCGCCGCGGTATCCGCTGGTGAGCGCACCGGCCGCGGTCGAGGTCGCGGACCGGGTCGACGCGGCCTCCGGGCTCGGCAACGCGCGCTTCCTCATGGACCTCTACCACCTGTCCATGAACGGCGAGGACCTGCCGTCGGTGATCGATCGGTACGCGTCCAGGACCGGTCATGTGCAGATCGCCGACAACCCCGGCCGTGGCGCGCCCGGCACCGGCGCACTGCCCCTCGCCGACCTCCTCGACCGGCTGCGGAAGGCCGGTTACGACGGCTGGGTCGGCCTGGAGTACAAGCCGGGCGACCGCCCGAGCGCCGAGGCCTTCGACTGGCTGCCCCGCTGATCCCCCCGTAACGAGAGGCATCCCGATGAGCAACGCGAGCCACCCGCTTCCCAAGATCGCCTGGATAGGCCTCGGCATCATGGGCTCCCCCATGTCCGAGAACCTGATCAAGGCGGGCTACGCCGTCACCGGCTTCACCCTGGAGCAGGACAAGCTGGACCGGCTCTCCGCCGCCGGCGGCGCCGCGGCCGGGTCCGTCGCCGAGGCGGTCCGGGACGCCGACGTCGTGATCACGATGGTGCCCGCCTCCCCGCAGGTCGAGGCCATCGCCTACGGCCCCGACGGCATCCTGGCGCACGCGCGCACCGGCGCACTCCTGATCGACATGTCCTCGATCACCCCGCAGACCTCGATCGACCTCGCGCGGGCGGCGAAGGACAGGGGCATCCGGGTGCTGGACGCTCCCGTGTCCGGCGGTGAGGCCGGCGCCGTCGAGGCCGTGCTGTCCATCATGGTCGGCGGCGAGCAGGCCGACTTCGACGAGGCAAAGCCCGTCTTCGAGGTGCTCGGCAGGACCGTCGTGCGGTGCGGACCGCACGGCAGCGGGCAGACGGTGAAGGCCGCCAACCAGCTGATCGTCGCCGTGAACATCCAGGCGTGCGCCGAGGCCGTGGTCTTCCTGGAGAAGTCAGGGGTGGATCTGAAGGCCGCGCTGGACGTCCTCAACGGCGGACTGGCCGGCTCGACCGTGCTGACGCGCAAGAAGGACAACTTCCTCGCCCGCGACTTCAAGCCCGGCTTCCGCATCGACCTGCACCACAAGGACATGGGCATCGTGACGGACGCCGCCCGCGGCGTCGGCGCGGCCCTGCCCGTGGGCTCGGTCGTCGCCCAGCTGGTCGCGAGCCTGCGCGCGCAGGGCGACGGCGGGCTGGACCACTCGGCGCTGCTGCGCGCGGTCGAGCGCCTCTCGGGCGCACGGCTCTGAGTCTCCCGCCCCTTCCCCCACCACCTCCCCCCCATCCCCTTTCTCCCCATCCCTTCCCATACTTCCGGGCGGCGCCGCCGCTGACATCTGTCCTGTCGCGCCCAGGCGGTGACGCCGCCCGGAAACCCGGCCCACGTACGGATATTGACGGCACGTCAGGATCCGCACGTGCCGAGGGACCGCGGCGGTGTGCGAGCCAGTGCGGTGGTGAAGGAACGGGGCCCCCTCTCGACCTGAGGGAGGAGGCCCGCGTCTCCGTCGTGACCGCCGCGGTCCCTGCCCACGGGAGAGTGAGCCGCCCGGCTCCGCCCGGCTCTGCCCGGCATGCGGATCCCGCCCGGCCGCAGGAGGCTGAAGGCATGGGCAATCCGACGCAGTATCCGCACATCGTGGTCCACCCCCCGGCGCTGGACGGGTCCCGCCGGGTCACCTCGGGCGACACCGTTCTCGGGGTCGCCGCGCATCTCGACGACGTCGTCGAGATCCTGCGCCTGGCCGACCTGGACCGGATCGAGGTGGAGGAGAGCGATCTCATCGAGTGGCAGGGCGGCGGCCCCGACGACTGGCCGGGCCTGTCGGAACACCATGAGAAGCACCATGAGAAGCACCACGAGGCGTAGCGGCTCGGGGCGCGCCAACTTTAAATCAACCTCTGAACGTCGTCCAGCAGGCTTCAACCGCCCCCAAGACAGGACACATTGTCGTCACGCGGGGTCCGCCGACACGGGGGCGGCGGGCTCCGCTTCCGGGGGTGATGACATGAGTGGGAACACGTCGGTCCGGCTGGAGCCCTACGAGGTCGCGCTGATGCGGGGCGGCACCCGCTCGGCGGTCACGGTGGCCGTGCTCGCTCTGCACCTGCGCGGTCTCGTCGACGCGGGCAGGCAGGGACGGATCCGCAGGACGGGGGCGACCGCGACAACGGTGACGTCGGGGACGGCAGGGACAGCGGCAGGGGCAGCGGCGGACTCGGGGGACGGCCTCCCGCCCCTGCCGACGGCCGTGTACGCGGCGCTCCAACGTCCCGCGAGCATCGCGGAGTTGGAGGCCGCGCCGGGCGTGCGCGGCGCGCTCGCCGAGCTGCGGGCCGGGCTCGTCGCGGCCAGGTTGCTGCGCTCGCTCCCGCCGCGCCGGACCCGCGCCGCCCGCCATGCGCTCCGCGCCCTGCTCGCCGGGCATCCCCTGCCGACCGACCGGAAGGGGCTGGCCCAGGACGACGTCCTGATCGCGGCCGCCCTGTACGGGGCGCCCGCCCTGAGCGTCCTGGCCGGGCGCTTCGCCCTGCGGGCGGGGCTGACCGCCCGGGCCGAGGTGGCGGACAAGGGGTTCCACCACAACGCGCCCCGGGGCGGCGGCACGGGCGGCGCGTACTCCTGCGGGGGCGGAGGCGGGGGCGGCGGCTCGGACTGAGCGCCACGCTGCGCGCCGCATTACGCGCCGCGTTGCGCGCCGCACCGAGCGCCGCAATTGCGCGCCGCCGGTCAGGCCTTCAGCGTCCTGATCGACGTCGGCGCGTGCGCCGGCTCGGTGGCGAGGTCCTCGAACTCCACGACGTTTCCTATGTCGTTGGTGCCGCTCATCGAGATGTTCGTGACGCGTTCGAGGATCGCCTCGACGACGACCGGCACCCGGAACTCGGCGGCGAGCTTCTTCGCCTGCTCGAAGGCGGCGCCGAGTTCGGCGGGGTCCGTCACCCGGACGGCCTTGCAGCCGAGTCCCTCGACGACCTTGACGTGGTCGACGCCGTACACCCCCAGCTCGGGCGAGTTGACGTTCTCAAACTCCAGGTTGACCTGGAAGTCGATGTCGAACGCCCGCTGCGCCTGCCGGATCAGCCCCAAGTAGGCGTTGTTCACGAGGACATGGACGTACGGGATCCTGTGCTGTGCGCCGACGGCCAGCTCCTCGATCATGAACTGGAAGTCGTAGTCCCCGGAGAGGGCCACGACCTGCGCCTCGGGGTCGGCCGCGGCGACGCCGAGCGCCGCCGGGATCGTCCAGCCGAGGGGGCCCGCCTGGCCGCAGTTGATCCAGTGCCGCGGCCGGTAGACGTGCAGCAGCTGCGCGCCGGCGATCTGCGAGAGGCCGATGGTGGTGACGTACCGGGTCTCCGGCCCGAAGGCCTTGTTCATCTCCTCGTAGACGCGCTGCGGCTTGATCGGGATGTCGTCGAAGTGCGTACGGCGTTGGAGAGTCGCCTTCTTCTCCTGCGCGGCGGCCGCCCACGCCGAACGGTCGGGGAGGGCTCCCGCCGCCTTCAACTCCCTTGCCACCGCTACGAACTGCTCCAGGGCCGCCTTCGCGTCCGAGGCGATCCCGTAGTCCGGGGCGAAGATCCTGCCGATCTGGGTGGGCTCGACGTCGACGTGGACGAACGTGCGGCCGGCCGTGTAGACGTCGAGGCGGCCGGTGTGCCGGTTGGCCCAGCGGTTGCCGATGCCGAGGACGAAGTCGGAGGCCAGGAAGGTCGCGTTGCCGTAGCGGTGCGAGGTCTGCAGGCCGACCATGCCGGCGTTGAGCTCATGGTCGTCGGGGATCGCGCCCCAGCCCATCAGGGTCGGGATGACCGGGGTTCCGGTCGACTCGGCGAATTCCACGAGGAGTTCGGCTGCGTCGGCGGTGATGACCCCGCCGCCGGCGACGATCAGCGGGCGCTCGGACGCGTTCAGCATCCGGATCGCCTTCTCGATCTGCGCACGGGTCGCAGTCGGCCGGTGGACCGGCAGCGGTGCGTAGGTGTCCGGGTCGAACTCGATCTCCGTCTGCTGGACGTCGACCGGCAGATCGATCAGGACCGGACCCGGCCGGCCGGACCGCATGAGGTGGAAGGCCTGCTGGAAGACGCCGGGGACCTGCCCCGCCTCCAGGACGGTGACCGCCATCTTGGTCACCGGCCGTGCGATCGAGGCGATGTCGACGGCCTGGAAGTCCTCCTTGTGGATCACGGCGGTCGGGGCCTGACCCGTGATGCACAGGATCGGGATGGAATCCCCGAGGGCGGAGTACAGCCCGGTGATCATGTCGGTGCCGGCCGGGCCCGAGGTGCCGATGCAGACGCCGATGTTGCCCGCGCGTGCACGGGTGTAGCCCTCGGCCATGTGCGAGGCGCCCTCGACATGACGGGCGAGCGTGTGCCGGACGCCGCCGGCGGCCCTGAGCGCCGCGTAGAAGGGGTTGATCGCCGCGCCGGGGACCCCGAACGCGCTGGTGACGCCCTCGCGCTTGAGGATCTCGACTGCCGCGCGGGCAGCGGTCATACGAGCCATGGAGTACTCCTCGGATTCGCTCCCCCGTCGCGCCCCGCGGGTGAGAGCTGAGCTTCCCTGCCGTTTTCCAGCTTTTCCGTAATGCGGAAATTACTTTCTACTATCTGGAAGCAATGTAAGTGGACGGACAAAGGTCGTCAAGAGACGGACAAGCGGGGGTCGAAGGAGGACGATGGGGGCCATGTCCGAGAGCGTGCCGGTGCGCTGCCCGGCCTGTCGGCGCGAGCGCCCCTTCACCGTGCCGTCCTATCCGTGCGCGTGCGGCGCCCCTGTCACGCCGGTGCTCGACCGGCGGACGACGCCGACGGCCGTCGCGCACCGGGCCTGGGACGAGGAGTGGATCGCCCTGTGCTGCCCGGCCTGCGGCCGCCGCGACCAGTGGCCCCACCCGGAACTGGGCTGCGCCTGCGGAACGGTGCTGCGCATCCCGGTGACCGCCGAGCCTTCCGCCCCACCGACCGCGCCGGAGACCGATCCGGCACCAGGCCCGACGCCCGGTCAGGCCCCTGGTCAGGCACCCGGTCCGCAGACATCCGCGTCGCCGCCCCCGCCTCCGCCTCTGCCGCCGCCTGCGTCATCGACGACGGGCCCGGGAGCCGCACCGGAGCCACCGTCGACGGCGACCCCGACGCCGACGCGTCGCCGCGCCTTCCGCCCCGCCGTCGCCATCCGTACCGCACGCGACGCGGTCACGGCCGCCGCGCTCTATCTGAACTGGCTCGGGCACGGCGACATCCGGCGGGCCGACCAGCGGCCCACCTCCGGCATCGGCCTCGCCGCGCGCGGACTGCTGGCCCAGGTGGACCCGAGCGTGCACCCGGCCTCGCTGCGGGACGTGGAGTGCCTGTGGCTGACGGCGATGACGGAGTCCGCGGACTGCGTCTACTTCTCCCTCGCCGGCTACGCGGACGACGCCCGCGCCCGCGCCGACCAGCTCCACGTCCCGCTGTTCGTCCTGGACCTCACGGGCGCCCCGCAGCCGGTCAACTCAACGGCCGACGCCCTGAACGCCCGAGGCGTCCGCTGAGCAGGTCGGGCGAAGTCGGCAGCGCCCCTTAAGGGGCGCGGGGAACTGCGCGACCAGCCACGACGACGCCGCACCCGAACGACGGCACATCGCGGCACCCCAGCGGAGCGCTCAGCCTTGCGCGTACTTCTCGCGCAGTTCGATCTTGCGCACCTTCCCCGAGACCGTCATCGGGAAGACCTCCAGGAGCTGCAGTCTGCTGGGGATCTTGTAGTGCGCCAGCCGGCCCTCGCAGTAGACGCGCAGTTCCTCCAGCGTCAGGGGGTCCGTCCCGTCGCCCGGGATCACACAGGCGAGGACCTCCTCGCCGTAGCGCTCGTGCGGGACGCCGACGACCTGGACGTCCCTGACCTTCGGGTGGCCGTGGAGGAACTCCTCGATCTCGCGCGGGTAGATGTTCTCCCCGCCCCGGATGATCATGTCCTTGATGCGGCCGACGATCTCGACGTAACCGTCTTCGCGCATCACCGCCAGATCCCCGGTGTGCATCCAGCGTCCCGCGTCGATCGCCTCGGCCGTCTTCGCGGGTTCGTTCCAGTAACCGAGCATCACGCTGTATCCGCGGGTGCACAGCTCGCCCGCCGTGCCGCGGGGCCGGGTCGCCCCGGTCGCCGGGTCGACGACCTTCACCTCGACGTGCGGCAGGACGCTGCCGACGGTGCCGGTGCGGTGTTCGAGGTCGTCGTCGCGGCGGGTCTGGGTGGAGACGGGCGAGGTCTCGGTCATGCCGTAGGCGATGGACACCTCCGTCATGTGCATCTCGGCGACCACCCGTTTCATCACCTCCGCCGGGCACGGCGAGCCCGCCATGATGCCGGTGCGCAGCGACGAGAGGTCGTAGGCCGCGAAGTCGGGGAGGTTCAGCTCCGCGATGAACATGGTCGGGACGCCGTACAAGGAGGTGCACCGCTCCTGTTGCACCGTCCTGAGCGTGGCCCCCGGATCGAAGGACGGTGCCGGAATGACCATGCAGGCGCCGTGCGAGGTGGCCGCGAGGTTTCCCATCACCATGCCGAAACAGTGGTAGAAGGGCACCGGGATGCAGATCCGGTCCTGCTCGCTGTAGCCGATCGACTCCCCCACGAAGTAACCGTTGTTGAGAATGTTGTGATGGGAGAGCGTGGCCCCCTTGGGGAAGCCCGTGGTGCCCGAGGTGTACTGGATGTTGATGGGATCGTCGCAGGACAGCTCGTCGGGGCGGGCTTCAGCCGCTTCAGGTGCATCAGGCGCTTCGGGTGCATCAGGCGCTTCCCGCGCTTCGGGTGGCGCGGGTGCCGCCCGGGCGAGCAACGCCTCCCAGCTCGGGTCGCCGAAGTACACCACCTCGCGCAACCGCTCGCACCGGGGCCGGACCTGCTCCACCATCGCCCGGTAGTCGCTGCTCTTGTGGCCGAGGGAGGCGAAGAGCAGACGGACCCCGGCCTGGTCGAGCACGTACTCGACCTCATGGGTGCGGTAGGCCGGGTTGATGTTGACCATGATCGCCCCGATGCGGGCGGTGGCGTACTGGACGAGCACCCACTCCGGGCAGTTGACCGCCCAGATCCCCACCCGGTCGCCCTTGGCGACCCCGGCGCCGAGCAGGGCGCGGGCCAGCCTCCCGACCTCCGCGCCGAAGGCGGCGTAGGTCCAGCGGCGCCCCGAGGGGACGTCGACCAGCGCCTCGCGGTCCGGCCAGGCCGCCACCGCCCGGTCCAGGTTGGCGCCGATGGTGTCCCCGAGCAGCGGGGTGTCACTCGCGCCGTGCGCGTACGAGTTCACCGGAAGTCCTCCTCACGGTACTCGTCCGCCGAGCCCGCGGCCGTCGCCTCGCGCAGCTCGATCCGGCGGATCTTGCCGCTGACGGTCTTGGGCAGCGGGGCGAACTCCAGGCGGCGGATGCGCTGGTAGGCGGCGAGGACCTCGCGGGAGTGCTCGAACAGCACCTTCGCGGTGTCGGGTCCCGGCTCCCAGCCCTCGGCAAGGACGACGTACGCCTTGGGCACGGCGAGGCGCAGTGCGTCCGGGGCGGGGACGACCGCCGCCTCGGCGACCGCCTCGTGCTCCAGCAGCGCGCTCTCCAGCTCGAACGGGCTGATCTTGTAGTCGGAGGCCTTGAAGACGTCGTCGGCCCGCCCGATATATGTGATGTAACCGTTTTCGTCACGGCTGCCGATGTCGCCGGTGCGGTAGTAGCCGCCGGCCATCGCCTCGGCCGTCCGGTCGGGTTCGCCGTGGTAACCGGTCATCAGGCCGACCGGGCGGGCGGACAGGTCCAGCGCGATCTCGCCCTCCCGCGCGCCGGGGGCGCCGGACACCGGGTCGAGGAGTTCCACCCGGTAACCGGGGCCGGGCCGGCCCATCGAGCCCGTCTTCAGTTCCTGTCCGGGGCTGTTGGCGATCTGCACGGCCGTCTCGGTCTGGCCGAAGCCGTCCCGGACCGTCACTCCCCAGGCGCGCCGGACCTGTTCGACGACCTCGGGGTTGAGGGGTTCGCCCGCGGCCACCGCCTCGCGGGGCGGGGTGCGCAGCTGGCTGAGGTCGGCCTGGATGAGCATGCGCCAGACGGTGGGCGGGGCGCAGAACGTGGTCACGCCCGCGCGGTCCATCTCCGCCATGAGCCGGGCCGGGTCAAAGCGGGTGTAGTTGTGGATGAAAACGGTTGCTTCGGCGTTCCAGGGGGCGAAGAGGTTGGACCAGGCGTGCTTGGCCCAGCCGGGCGAGGAGATGTTGAGGTGCACATCGCCGGGCTGGAGCCCGATCCAGTACATCGTCGCCAGGTGTCCGACCGGATACGAGGTGTGCGTGTGCTCCACCAGTTTGGGGCGGGCGGTGGTGCCGGAGGTGAAGTAGAGCATCAGCGGGTCGTCGGCGAGGGTGGGGCCGTCGGGGGTGAAGTCGGCCGGGGCGGCGTAGGCGTCCTCGTACGGCTGCCAGCCGTCCACCGCGCCGCCGACCGTGATGCGGGTGTAGTCGCCGGGGACCTCGTCGAACTTGGCCGCGTCCGCGGACCGGGCGAGGACGTGCCGGACCCGGCCGCGCTCGACGCGGTCGGTCAGGTCGGCGGGGCCGAGCAGCGGGGTCGCCGGGATGACGACGGCGCGCAGCTTCATCGCGGCCAGCGCGGTCTCCCACAGCTCGGCCTGGTTGCCGAGCATGACGAGGATCCGGTCCTCGGCGGCGACCCCGCGGCCGCGCAGCCAGTTCGCCACGCGGTCGGAGCGTTCTGCCAGTTCGGCGAAGGTGAGACGGGTTTCGGAACCGTCTTCTTCCACGATGTGCAGGGCGGTGCGCTCGTTGCCGTCGGCGATGACGTCGAACCAGTCGAGGGCCCAGTTGAAGCGATCCGCGCGGGGCCACTCGAAACGCTCGTAAGCGGTTGTGTAGTCCTCGCGGTGTTCCTGCAGGAAGTCGCGGGCTCGGCGGAAACGCTCCGTCGCCGTCGTCATCTGTCCTCCTCGGTGCCGGACCATTGCCGGGCGGCTCTCCGACATCGTGTAATCCGTGATGCAGGTCTCACTACCCCCGAAGGGGGGTGCGCGGCACCACGCCGCGCGGAAAGGGCGAGAACGTGGCAGCAGACGCGGCCGGAACGGCGGAGATTCGCGGTGCGCTCACGCGTCCGCGACGGACGAAGGGGCGGCCCCTCGCCTGCGGCGGCCCGATGGAGCCGGGGCGGCAACGGACGCGCATCAGCGAGCTCGGCGGCGCGCAGGACCTCCTGCCGGCGAACCCGCCGTCGAACCCTCCGGTGACCTCGGGCAACGGCCTCGGCGCCAGGACGGCCGCCCCGCCCCGTCCACGCACCGCGACCGACTCGCGGGGCGCCGGCCCGGCCCTGCGCGTCGAACTCCTCCGCGTCTGCGGGCCGCCGGCCTCGGGGGCGCAGCCGGCCCAGCCGGGCGGTCCGGGCCCGCGCGAGACGGGCATGCCTGGATGCATGGCGGCGGCCGGGCGGTCGGAGCTGCGGCCGGGGACGGGCAACGGCCGGCTCCGGGCGGCGAGGTGCGGAGGCGGCGCGTGCGCGCGGCGAGGGGCGGTGGTCGTGGCCCGCGGGGCGCCGGCCCGGCCCTGCGCGTCGAACTCCTCGGCGTCTGCGGGCCGCCGGCCTCGGGGGCGCAGCCGGCCCAGCCGGGCGGTCCGGGCCCGCGCGAGACGGGCATGCCTGGATGCATGGCGGCGGCCGGGCGGTCGGGGCTGCGGCCGGGGACGGGCAACGGCCGGCTCCGGGCGGCGAGGTGCGGGGGCGGCGCGTGCGCGCGGCGAGGGGCGGTGGTCGTGGCCCGCGGGGCGGGGGTACTGCCGTAGCGCGGGCGGCGCAACATTCCCGTGACGCGCATCGGGCAGGATGCCGGGAGCAGCGATCACATCAAGCCAGGGAGGCCCCTCACGACAAGCGACCATTCACCCACCGCCACCATGAATTTACATATGCGTCATGTTGTTATATCCCTCACCTCGTCATGTCTCCGGATTTCAAAGAGTCGTTGCCTAGAATTTGGCCCGGACACGACACTCGGAGGGGAGCGGTGACCGTGCGACGGGAGTTCAAGGAGCCTGCCAGATGCCGCCCCGACCTGGTCATCGGCCGGGAGGAGCTGGTCACGGCGGCGCGTGACCAGCTGACCCGCGGCGGCAGTGTGCTGCTGCACGGCCCCGCCGGAATAGGAAAGTCGACCGTGCTGCGGGCATTGGCCGTGGATTACGGCGACGCGGCGCGCACAGTGCTGCGCTGCTCGGCGACGGAGTCCGAATCCCATCTCCCGTTCCTGGCCCTGGCGGATCTCTTCGGCCTCGTGCTGGACGAGATCTCGGACAAGCTGCCGGCCGCCCAGCGCACGGCCCTGGAGTCGGCGCTGACCGGCCGCGGCGAGTCGACTCTGCAACGCGACGGCCTCGCCCTGCGGCTGGCCGTGCTGTCGGCCCTGCGCGCCCTCGCCGCCTCGGGCCCCGTCCTGCTCGTCGCGGACGATCTGCAGTGGCTGGACTCGGCCAGCGCCGAGCTGCTCGGCTTCGCCGCCCGCCGCCTCGGCGACACCCACGTCCAACTGCTGTGCGCGGTGCGCACGGAGGGACAGGAGTACGACCGTCATCTACGCGCGTCCCCGCCGGACACCCTCGCCGTCCGGCTGAACCCGCTCTCGCGCGCCCAGGTCTCCGCGCTGCTCGATCACCGCGGCTACACCGCCCTGCCCCGCTCGACCGTGCGGGAGATCCACCGCACCAGCGGCGGCAACCCCTTGTTCGCGCTGGAGCTGGGCCGCGCCCTCGGCGAGAACCCGACCCCGCCGCGGCCCGGCGAACCCCTGCCGGTGCCGACCTCGCTGCGCGCCCTGGTGCTCAGCCGGCTCGACATGCTCTCCGACGACGCCCGCCGCACCCTGCTCGTGGCCAGCGCCGGCGCCCGTCCCACGCTGGCCCTGCTGCACGCGGCCGGCCGCGAGAACGCCGAGGCGGAGACCGCGCAGGCCGCCGCGCTCGGGCTGCTGACGACGGAACCCGAGGGGCCGGCCGTCCGGTTCGCGCATCCGCTGATCTCGGCCGCGCTCTACGCGGAGGCGCCCGCGCAGGAGCGCCGGGCCGCGCACGCCGCGCTGTCCACGGCCGCCTCCGACCCGATCGAGCGGGCCCGCAACCTCGCGCTGGCCACCACCGGCACCGACCCGGAGGTGGCCGCCCGGCTCGCCGAGGCCGCCGCGCTGGCCCGCGACCGGGGCGCCCCCTCGGTCGCCGCCTCGCTCGGACTGCTCGCCGCCCGCCACACCCCGCCGGACGGCGTGCCCGCCCCGGACGACCGAAGACTGCAGGCCGCCGAGGACGCGATCACGGCCGGCGAGGTGGACCTCGCCCGGGACATCGCGCGCGAGGTGCTTACCCGGGCGACCGTGCCCGCCGAGCGGATCCGGGCCTGGGAGGTGGTGATCGAGGCCGCCGGGCAGTCCCTCGGCGAGGTCGACGCCGTCTTCCCGCAGGCCCTCGCCGACGCCGGCGACGACCCGCGGCTGCTCGCCCTGGTCCACTACCGGCTGGCCTGGCGCAAGCTGGTCGTCGAGGGCGACTTCGCCGAGGCCCGGCAGGAGGCCGCGCACACCGCGGAGCTGGCCGCCCGGGGCGGCGACCGCCGCACCGAGCTGTTCGCGCTCTCCTTCCAGGCGTCGACGGAGATCCTGATGGGCCATCCGCTCGCGCCGACCACCATCAAGCGGGCGTTGAAGGAACCCCAGGACCCGTATGTGGCGTGCCATCACAACGGCGCCGGAATGGCCCGGTACCGCTGGCTGCTGATGAGCGATCAGCTCCCCGAGGCCCGCGCCACCATGACCGCGCTGCTGCGCGAGGTGCGCCGGCGCGGGATGGTCGAGAGCGAGGTGCACTTCCAGCGGTTCCTCGCCGACACCGAACTGCGCTCCGGGCACTGCGGACGCGCCCTCGACCTGGCCCGCGAGAGCCTGCGGCTGGCTCGGGACTCCGGCATCGGCCTGGGCGCCTCCGCGATGCTCACCTCGCTGGCCGAGGCCTCGGGCGGTGAGGTGGACCGGGCGCTGGTCCTGGCCCGGGAGGCCACCGACCGCGCCGAGGAGGACGGCGACCAGATGTACCTCTCGCGGGCGCTGGCCGCGCTGGGCTACGCCCAGCTGGTGGCCGGGGACGCGGCGGGCGCGGTCGGCTCGCTGCGCCGGGTGCGGGAGCTGGAGCAGGGCCTGGGCATCACCGACCCCGCGCGGGGCCGTTGGCACGGCGATCTCGCCGAGGCGCTGGTCCGGGTCGGCGAGCCGGGCGAGGCGCAGGACGTCATCGACGTGACCCGCGAGCACGCGCTCAGGCTGGGCCGGGAGAGCGTGCTGGCCGTGCTGGACCGGTCGGAGGCGATGGTGCGGGCCGCGCTCGGCGACCACGAGGCGGCGCTGTCCCGGCTGACGTCCGTTCAGGACCGGCTCGCCAAGCTGGGATACGGCCTGGAGGAGGCCCGGGCGGCGTTCGCACAGGCCCGGCTGCGCGCCCTGCAGCCGGGACCGGGGCCGGGGCCGACGTCGTACGACGAGGCGGCGCGGCTGTTCCGGCGGTGCCGGGCGCTGCCCTGGCTGCGTCAGGTGGAGGCGGCCGCCGCCGAGGGCGCGGCGGAGCCGGCCGCCGCCGTCCCCCCGCAGGCGCTGCCGTCCGACGCGCTGGAGGGGCTCGCCTCGATGGAGCGTCAGGTCGCCGCGCTCGTCATGGAGGGCGCGACCAACCGGGAGATCGCCGCGCGCCTGTTCATCAGCGTCAAGACGGTCGAGGCGACCCTGACCCGGGTCTACCGGAAGCTGGGGATCCGCTCGCGGGTGGACATCGTCCGACTGGCGGCGGGGCGTCACGCGAAGTGAGGAATCCGCGGGTTAACTGCCCCTCACGGGCTACCTGTCCATAGCGGGGCGTCCCGGCCGACGCGGTGGCCGCACTGCGCGGACGCTCGCCGGCGGCTGTGCGCCGCCTGGGACGACCGAGGGTTTTCCCTGCCCCAACTCCCTTAGGGGGTTCCCTCATTGGGAGGAGCGGGTTCCGGGTCCTAGCGTAAGGGACGTGCCGCTCGCCCGGGCACACGGGGGTCGGTCCCTCCCCCACTCTCGGCTTCGCTCGAGCGGGAGGGACCCCCATCCCCGTGCACTCCCCCCACACCCGCGCGACCCCCCACCGGCAACACAGCGAGGAGATCCATGTTCGGGCTCAACCGCGTGAAGAAGACCGCCGCCGTCCTCGCGGCGACCGCCGCCGCGGCGGCGACCGCACTGCTCAGCGCCCCCACCGCTGTCGCAGCGCCCCAGCCGATCGTCGGCGGCACGACGACCACGACCACGACGTACCCGTTCATGATGCAGATCACCGACGCCTCGCAGAACCAGTTCTGCGGCGGCACCCTCGTCTCGGCGACCAAGGTGGTCACGGCCGCCCACTGTATGGTCGGCGAGACCACGAGCAGTGTGCGGGTCGTCGGTGGGCGCACGTACCTCAACGGCACCAACGGCACGGTCAGCCGGGTGAGCAAGATCTGGATCAACCCGGACTACACGGACGCCACCAACGGCGACGACGTGGCCGTCCTGACCCTGTCGACGTCGATGCCGTACACCACGGCGTCGTACGTGTCCTCGTCCCAGACCGGGGTGTACGCGACCGGCGCCACCGCCCGCGTCCTCGGCTGGGGCACCACCTCGGAGAACGGCAGCTCCTCCAACCAGCTGCGGACCGCGACCGTCCCGATCGTGTCCGACTCCAGCTGCGCGAGCTCCTACGGTTCCGACTTCGTCGCGACCGACATGGTTTGCGCCGGATACACATCCGGCGGCGTAGACACCTGCCAGGGCGACAGCGGCGGTCCCCTGCTCATCGGGGGCGTCCTGGCAGGGATCACTTCTTGGGGCGAGGGCTGCGCGCAGGCCGGTTACCCGGGTGTGTACACCCGGCTGACCACCTTCTCCAGCCTGGTCACCACGCAGGTCAACTCGTAGCGTCCGAGTCGACCGCGTGACCCGCGAGAACTCCTGAGCACCCCTCAGGGAACGACCAGGGGGCGCTGCGAGCCTCCACGAGCGGCCCGCAGCGCCCCCTCTCCACACCCTCACCGGCCCCCGGTGGGGGCTTGTCGCGCGATCACCGTGCCGAAGCGGATGTCGTGGCTCGCCTGCGGGTGCATCGTGGCCAGCATCCGCTCGCCCTGCGCCAGGACGTCCTTCCGCTGTGCCCGGGTGAGGGCGCCGAAGGGCTCGACGACGACGGCGTCCGGCTCCAGTTTCCAGACGCCCGCCAGGAAGCCGTCGACGAGGAGGGTGCAGTGGGCCTGGTTGCCCTGCCAGGAGCGGCCCCAGTACTCGGGCGGGACGACGCGGGTGCGGTCGGCGTGGGAGAGGAGGAGGTTGTCGAACTCGGGGAGGAAGCGGGGCGGGGCCGGGGTCTCGGGGTCGGGGCGCGGCGCGTCGGGGAGGTCGAACAGTTCGACGCCCCGCTCGTCGCGGAAGACGAGCAGCCGCGGGCGCAGCCGTTCGAAGGCCGCGCGCAGCCGGGTCAGGCCGGCCCAGGTCTGCATGTCCTTGACGGACGCCGGCCCGAAAGCCGCCAGATAGCGCAGGACGACGGAGTCGGCCGTCGGGGCCGGCTCCGCGGCGCGGCCGAGCCAGTGCTCGGCGGTGGTGAGCGCGACCTGTCCGCTGCTGCCCCACAGTCCGCGCGGGGTGACCTGGACGAGCGGCAGCCGGCAGCGCGCGGCGACGGCGAGGGACTGCGGGTCGGCCTCGGGCCACTCGGCCGAGAGGGCCTCGCGCAGCTGCTTCATGGTGCGCGGCTCGTCCTCGACGAGGTCGCGGGCGAGGGCGGCCAGCCGGTCGAGGTCGACGCCGACGAGTCCCTTGCGGAAGTAGGTCAGCTCGCGGTCGCGGGCGGGCTGGACGAGCGGTCGCAGGGTCAGGCAGTCGTCGGCGGTGTGGGTGTGGATGGTGGAACGCATCGTGACGATACGGACGACGTTCCGCTCGGCCATCGACGTCGACAGCGTCTCGGGAACGAAGCCGTCGAGGCGGGCGGCGAGCGCGTAGTAGGGCGGCTTGACGTTCTGCGCCTGCAGCCCGAGCAGGTGCTCGACGGCCGCCTCGGCCGACAGCGAGGAGGGTCGCAGCAGCGACTGCCGGTCCAGGGTGGCGCGGTTGAGGGCGCGCGCGCCGAGCACGGGGGCGGGCGGGGACGTCGTCTTCGTCATGCCCGCCACGCTAGGCGCTTAGGCGCTCCGCTGGAGGTGCGGCGATGTGCCGTCGTTTCTGCTGCGGCGCCGTCGTAGCCGGTCGCGCAGTTCCCCGCGCCCCTTCAGGGCGCTGCCGAACCGCCGGCGACATCGCCCGACCCGCTCAGCGCTCCGCCGGACGCGCCGCGATGCGCCGTCATCGCGCTGCGGCGCCGTCGTGGCCGGTCGCGCAGTTTCTCGCGGGCGGGTCCGTTGGGCCGTTCCCCGCTCGTGCGGGGAACGGGCCGTGGGTCACTCCGTGGTGTTTCCTTGCGTTGGCTCCGGTCGGCGGAGTGTGCGGGTCATGAGGAACCCTCCGCCGGCCAGGACCGCGAGCCCGCCTGCGAGGACGGCCGCCGCCGTGGTGCGGCCCAGGCCCAGAACCGAGTCCGAACCGCTCGTGTCCGGACCGTCCTTGTCCGGAGCTGCGAGGGTGAGTTTCGCGCAGGCGGGCGGGGTGTCGGCCGGTGCGACGCCTTCGACGGCCTCGAACTGGTAGGCGTTGCTCTGGGCGTCGCCGTCACCCGCGGTGATCTTGTAGGTGAGGGTGATGACGCCCGCGGGCAGCGGGGACACGGCCGCGCAGGCGGTGGCGGCACCAGTGACGACCGGTTTGCCGACCGCGATGGCGGTGCCGTCGGGACCGACCATGCCGATCTGCGGCGGGGTGCCGGACATCAGGTCGTCGAAGGTCAGCGCGACCACGCTGGTCCCGGCGCCGACCTTGGCTCCGGGTCCCGGTGTCGCGGTCTTGAGCGCGGTGTGGGCGGCCGCGGGGGTCGCGCCGAGGAGCAGCAGCGCCCCGACGCACCCGAGCGAGCCGGCCACCGCGGTCAGAAGGGGAAGTCGGCGCATGCGATCCGGTTGTCCTGTGCCTCGTTGGGGTGGACGACGATCGCGACCGCGCCCTTGCCTGTCTTGGTGGAGTTGTTCACCGTCGTCATGCCCATGCCGGAGGTGTCGGCGGTGAACATCAGGTGGATCTCGTTCGGGGGTGTCGTCGCACCGCCCTTCTCGAACTGGAAGTGCGCGCCGCCGTTCTCGGCGGAGCACTGCTGGGCGTGCAGATGGGCCATGTAGACGCCGCCCGGCTTGAGACCGGTCAGGGACACGGTGACCGTGGTGCCCTGCGAGCCCTGGGCCAGCCAGGCCGTTCCCGCGACGTCGTCCATCCCCGGCGGGCGGGTGTCCAGCAGTTGGAAGGCGCCCTTGACGACGGTGGCGCCGGGGATCTTGTCGGCGGGCGTGGCCGAGGGGTCCCCCATCGCCATGCCGTCCATGCCCGCCATGTCGTCCGTGCCGTGGGCGGAGGACGACGCGGACTCGGACGCGGCCGACGTGTCGGAGGAGTGGTCGTCGGACTCGCTGCCGCAGCCGGCGAGGAGCGCGGCCAGGGCCGCGGCGGCTGCGGCGGTGGCGGCGAGCCGGGGGCGCCGGCCGGTGCGGTGGGACTCCGACGGGTCGCCGGACAGGGGTGCGGATACCGATGTGTGGTGGTGCATGGGACTCCCGATCGATGGGCGCGGAGCAGGCGACCGCGCCTGCGCTGGGGCGGACGGGCGCGCTCCGGGCCTGGTTGGACATGCCGGCCGCGTGCACGGGCACGTCGGCCGTGAGCCTGTCCCCGGCCGTCACGTCCCGGGACGCCCGCCCCTCTTGGGGTTCAGGGCCGCACCGCGGACGACTGGCCGGGCGACAGCTGAAGGACTGCCGCACCGGCCCACGGTGGCCCCCTGCGCACGACGGCGTGTCTCAGCAGGACGGCGACGCCCGGCGAACCCACCACGGCCGCCGCGGCCACCGCGGCCCGGCCGGCCCCGGCCCGCCGGTCGGACCCGGGAGAGGCGAGCATCCGCCGGACCCGCCGCAGCGGCGCGAGCAGGAGCACGGCCAGGGCCCGGCCCATCCGGTGGACGGCCGCCTCGCCTCGCCACAGCCACAGGCCGCATCCGACAGCGATCACCAGGTGCACCAGCGACATCCCGGCCGAGCTCTGCCCCGCGACGACGGACTCCAGCACCTCGGCGCCGGAGCTTCGCGGCGTTGTTCCGACGTGCTCCATGACCATGCCCGAACCCGAATGCCCCATGTGCAGGGGCACGGGCAGGTGCAGGTGGATGCCGGAGGACGAGATCGGCAGGTCCTGGCCGGGGCCGGACACCGCCGCCGCCTCGCCGTCCGTCCCGCCGTCCGTCCCGCCGTCCGCTCCGCGGACGAGCACATGGGCCGCGTCGAAGAGCACGTGCAGCAATCCCTGGGCCGCGACCGTGGTTCCCACCACCGTCCACGCGCCACGCTCCCGGCCGGTCAGCCACCAGGTGCCCGCGGCGGCACCGGCGAAGGCCGGGCCCAGCACCCACCACGGCAGGAGGTCGCCGGACATCATGGAGTGCCCCAGCGCCGTGATCACCACGCAGACGGCCGCGAAGACCCCCACCCGCGCCAGGCGCAGGGCGGTGACGTTCCCTCCGACCGGTGTCGCACGGGTCGCCCGGCGTGTTCCGCCGCGGCGGCGCCTCCGGGACATGCAGACAACTCCTCGTACCGTTGGACTACCGGTACTTACGGGCGTGATCGCTCCGGCGTTCACCTCCGCACGGCGGATCGCGGTGAACATGCCGAGGACCCCGGCGAGCAGTCTCGCAGGGGTCCTCGGTTGTGCTGCCTGCACGCGTCGGGTGAGAAGACGATCACGAGCAGGACATCGGTGCGGACGCGGCTACGGCGTCACGAAGAGAGCAGCAGGCTGTCGCCGCGCTCCTTGGCGGCGGCGTAGCGCTTCGCCACGTCCTGCCAGTTGACGACGGCCCACATGGCGTCGATGAAGTCGACCTTCTGGTTCCGGTACTGCAGGTAGAAGGCGTGCTCCCAGGCGTCGAAGACGAGGATCGGGGTGGAGCCCTGGCCGACGTTGCCCTGGTGGTCGTAGACCTGCTCGACGATCAGGCGCCCGGAGAGCGGCTCATAGGCCAGGACGCCCCAGCCGGAGCCCTGGGTGGTGGCGGACGCCGTCGTCAGCTGAGCCTTGAAGCCCGCGAACGAGCCGAACGACTCGGCGATCGCGTCCGCGAGCTCGCCGACGCCGTCCGCCTCCAGGGGCTCGCCGCCGCCGTCGCCGGACATGTTGTGCCAGTAGATGGAGTGCAGGATGTGCCCGGAGAGATGAAACGCCAGGTTCTTCTCCAGGCCGTTGATCGAGCCCCAGGACTCCTTGTCCCGCGCTTCGGCCAGCTGCTCCAGGGTGTCGTTCGCGCCCTTCACGTACGCCGCGTGGTGCTTGTCGTGGTGCAGCTCGATGATCTCGGGGCTGATGACCGGGGCGAGCGACGCGTAGTCGTACGGAAGCTCCGGAAGCGTGTAAACCGCCATGTCCAACGTCCTCCGACGTTATTGCCAATGATATGCAGCTGCACGCTAACAGTACTAGCAACCTCTGATCGATGAGTCGTTGGACCTAGGCCTGCGGACGTGTCGCGGCCGGGCGCGAACTCGCCCGTCCGGGAACCCTCTGTTGTTGCAAGACGTTCGCAACAACCTGCACGCAGGATCCAGGGGAAGGGCAACGCCGTGAGCAGGAACCCGCAGTTGGCGCACTACGACCGGACGCCCCACGACGGTCTACCGCACGCTGGAGGTCCTGACGGCCACCGGTCCGACCCACGCGGTCCACGGCCCCCGGGCGACGCGCTACGGCATCACCGGCGCGCCCCACCACCACACCGTGTGCCAGGAGTGCGGGCAGGTCGGCGCGCCGGCGAGCACGCAGCCGACCGAAGCCGTGGGCCGGATCGAGGAGTTGACGGGGCTGCGCCCCGACGCCTCGGGATCGCTGCTCGCCTACGGCCGCTGCACCGACTGCGGCGCATGAGCGACCGGTGACGACGGGGCGGCCAGGCCCGCCGTCCACTTCTCCTCGATGCGGCCGACCTTCCACACCAGCAGGGCCACCGCCCAGGTCGCGAAGAACAGGCCGACGATGACGTAGCCGATGATGTTGAGGTCGAGGCCGGCGACCCGGTCCCAGAACGGGCCGTGCAGATCCGCCTGTTCGGCGATCAGGCCCAGCAGTTCGACCGTGCCGATGATGAGGGCGACGGCGACGGACAGGCCGGTGATGGTGAGGTTGTAGTAGACCTTGCGGACGGGCTTGGAGAAGGCCCAGCCGTAGGCGAAGTTCATGAACGAGCCGTCGATGGTGTCGAGCAGCGACATGCCGGCCGCGAACAGGACCGGCAGGCAGAGGATCGCGTACCAGGGCAGGCCGGAGGCCGCGCCCGAGCCGGCGAGCACGAGCAGCGCGATCTCGGTCGCCGTGTCGAAGCCGAGGCCGAAGAGCACGCCCAGGGGGTACATCTGCCAGGGCTTGGTGATCGACTTCATCAGTCGGCCGAGCAGGCGGTTCATGAAGCCGCGGTTGTCGAGCTGCTCCTCCAGCGCGGCCTCGTCGAAGTGGCCGGTGCGCATGGCACGGAAGACCTTCCAGATACCGACCATGATCACGATGTTGATGATCGCGATGGCGTAGAGGAACGTCCCGGACACCGTCGTGCCGACCCAGCCGGTGACGCTGTGCAGCGAGGAGTCGTCGTTCTCGACCGGCCCCGCCAGCGCCTTCACACCGAGGGAGAGCAGGAAGGCGAGCGCGAAGACGATGGTGGAGTGGCCGAGGGAGAACCAGAAGCCGACGGACAGCGGGCGCTGCCCGTCGTTCATCAGCTTGCGGGTGGTGTTGTCGATGGCGGCGATGTGGTCGGCGTCGAAGGCGTGCCGCATGCCCAGCGTGTACGCCGTGATGCCGATGCCGATGCCGAAGGTCTTCGTCCCGAGGCTGTAGTGCTCGGGGGCGACGATCACCACGAGCGTGAACCAGCCGATGACGTGCAGCGCCAGGATGAACGCGGCCATCCCGCCGACGCTCGCCCACTCCTTGCGGGTCATCGAGGCACGGATGCGACGGACGGGGGTCATGAGGACATGGGCCTTACTGCTGGGCGAGCGACTGTTTTCAGCCGCACCATCCAGCGTTCTGCACGCTATTTGCAACTACAACCGGAGTGCGGCAAAGCCCGGGTCAGGGTTCAGTCAGCGGTGCGAAAAGCGGCCCGGCCGAGGTGTCGGCCGAGCCAGTCGGCCGCCTCCCGCACGTCAGCGGCCTCGGGCACCCCGTCCGGGACCGGGGGCCGCCGTACGACGATCACCGGCAGCCCGGCTTCCCGCGCGGCCGTGAGCTTCGGGGCGGTGGCCGCTCCCCCGCTGTCCTTCGTCACGACGACGTCGATGCCGTGGCGGCGCAGCAGTTCGCGCTCGCCGTCGAGGGTGAACGGGCCCCGGTCGAGCAGCACCTCCATGCGGGCCGGGTGCGGGAGCTGCGGCGCATCGACGGACCGGACGAGGAACCACAGGTCCTCGGGCAGGTCCGCGAAGGCGGCCAGGCCCATCCGGCCGGTGGTGAGGAAGACGCGCCGTCCGAGCCGCGGCAGCAGGGCGGCGGCGGCCTCCAGCGAGTCCGCCCAGTGCCAGCGGTCGCCCTCGACGGCGACCCAGCCGGGGCGGCGCAGGGCCAGCAGGGGGACACCGGCGGTGGCGGCGGCCTGCGCCGCGTGAAAGCCGATCGTCCCGGCGAAGGGGTGGGTGGCGTCGACGAGCGCGTCGACCGCATGCTCGCGCACCCACGCCGTCAGCCCCTCGGCTCCGCCGAAGCCGCCGACGCGGACCTCGCCGGGCGGCAGCCGCGGACCGGCCACCCGCCCGGCGAGCGAGCTGGTCAGCCGCAGGCCGGGGGTGCCGTCCAGCAGCTCGGCGAGACGGCGGGCCTCCGCGGTCCCGCCGAGGATCAGCACGTGCATGGGGGTCAGGGTCCGTTCATGAGCGCCGGTGAGGCGAGGGGCAGCCGCACGGCCTCACTCAAGCACACGCCGCGCACGGCCCCCGGGCACACACCCCTCTTCTTATTGCATATAACTTGCAATAGCATTGTCGACGCAGGAAGTGCAGGAAACGCGGGAAGTGCAGTGCCGTGCAGTGCCGTGCAGTGCCATGAGTGCGGGAAGGGGGGTGGCGGCCCGATGAGCATCCGGATCGTCAAGGACGACGGGCTCCTCGCCCACACCGTCGCCCTGCACTCCGTCTACGTCGACGCGTTCTGCACACCGCCCTGGGACGAGGGCGAGGAGAAGGCCATCGAGTTCGTCGGCCGGCTGCCGGTGAACGTACGGCGACCCGGCTTCACCGCCGCGCTCGCCTTCGCGGGCCGGGAGCTCATCGGCTTCGCGACCGCCTGGACCACCCTCGCCCCCTTCCCCACCGACCGCTGCTACCCGCAGGCCGCCGCCGGCCTCGGCCACGACCGCACGGTGGAGTGGTTGTGCGGGGCCCGCGAGACCGACGAACTGGCCCTGCGCCGGGACGCCCGCGGCACCGGCCTCGCCGCCGAACTCCTCGAAGCCGTCACCGAGGACGCCCCCGACGGCCGCTCCTGGCTGCTCACCTCCGTGCAGTCGGGCCGGGCGATGACCTTCTACCGCCGCCAGGGCTGGACCCAGGCCACCCATCCCTCCCCCGACGGCAAGGGCATCGTCGTCTTCCTCGGCCCCCGCCATCCGGCCCGTTCGCTGGCGCCTCAACCCCGGTAGGGCCCGCGGGGCGCCGGAACGGTCAGTTCTGCGTTCCGGCGGCCCACAGGACGGTGTCGCCGGACTTGATCAGCACGTTTCCGTCGGCCTGGAAGACGAGGACCGCTCCCGGGTGGCCGTGGGTCCGGGAGGCCCACACGGGCTGCCCGGCGCTGTTGTGGACGACCAGGTTGCCGTCCGTCTGGAAGCGGGCGGAATTGCCGTCGCCGCCGGTCATCGCGGCCCAGCGCGGCTTGTGGTCCTGGTCGTAGATCACCAGGTTGCCGTCCTTCTGCATGATCAGGCTCCGGTCGCCCGCCGCCACGGACGCTCCGGTGGCCAGCTCGAACGGGGCCTGGACGACCTTGAGTTGCGTGTCGGGCGCGGGGGCCGCCGGGGCCGTGGCGGACGGCGTCGCGACCGCCGTCGCCGAGGCGGACGCCGCCTTGCTCGCGGTCGCCGAGGCGGACGTCCGTTCCTTCGCGGAGGGAGCGGACTCGGCCGCGGAGCGCTGGGTGCCGAAGTGGACGGCGGCCACCACCGCCGCCACGACCGCGACCGTCGCGACGGCCGTGGGCACCAGCCAGGCGGGCCGGCGGCGTCGGCCGGGCTCGGCCGGGGCGGCGAGGACGGTGTCGGACCGTGCCGTCCCCGGGGCCGTTTCCTGGCCGGCGAGGGCCGCGACGGAGGTGGGTGCGACGGAGGTGGATGCGAGGTCGATCGCGGTGCGCGTGGAGTGCTCGGCCCGGGTCAGCTCCCCGGCGAGAGCCGCCGGGCCTTCCCGCTGCCAGTCCCCGATCCGGCCGCCCCGCTCCGCCAGCCATCCGCTCAACCGGGCCGCCGTCGGGCGCGCGGCCGGGTCCTTGGCCAGACACGCGGTGAGCAGCGGCGCCAACTCCGGGGGGACGCCGACGAGATCGGGCTCCTCGTGGACCACTCGGTACAGCAGGGTGGCCGCGGGGACCTGCTCCCCCGCGCGGGAGAAGGGGCCGCGTCCGGTCGCGGCGTACACGACCACGGAGGCCAGCGAGAACACGTCGGCCGGTTCGGCGGCGACGCTGCCGACGGCCTGGTCCGGTGCGAGAAAGCCGGGGGAGCCCACGGAGACTCCGAGGCGGGTGTGCCGGCTGTCGTCGGCAGCCCGTGCCACCCCGAAGTCGATCAGCCGTGGGCGGTCCCGGGCCAGCAGGACGTTCCCGGGCTTGACGTCGCGGTGCGCGAGGCCGGCCTGGTGGACGGCCTGCACCGCGCCGCACAGTTCGGCGGCGAGCGAGAGCAGCGCGGGCCGGGTCAGCGGACCGTGCTCCGCGACCCATTCGGCGAGCGACGGCGCGGGCACGTATTCGGTGGCCAGCCACTGCGGGGACTGGCCCGGTGCGCTGTAGTCCACGACCGTCACGGTCCACGGCGAGCGGACGCGGTCGCTGTTGCGGATCTCGCGGGCGAACCGCTCCTCGAACCCCGGCTCGGAGCTGAGATCGTCGCGGATCGTCTTCAGCGCGAGCAGTCGGCCCGAAGCCGTACGGGACAGGAACACCTGCCCCATGCCGCCCGCGCCGAGCCGGCCGAGCAACGGATAGCCGCCGATGGACGTCGGGTCCGAAGGCTGAAGGTTTTTCATGACGACTGTTTCCCCGGAGGTGTGCATCGGCGCTCGAACCACGCGCTGTTGCCTGGGCGTGCGCGGTGGTGAGCAGGGCGGCCCGCAGCTCGCAAGTATGCCGGACCGGCAGGCCCGTCGCGCTTGTCTCCCCCGCATCCGAACCGACCGGAAGACGTGTCTGACCTGCGAATTCCCGGAACGGATCGGGTGCGGGGCCCCCGGGGAAGAAAGCCGCGTCCGCAAGGGCAGGAACGGGGAGACCTCGGGGGCACGACGGCGGGCTGCGGGGGCCGAGAAGGGACGACGGGAAGGGACGGGAACGGGCGGGAACGGAGCCGCCGTCAGAAGTCGTAGGCGGTGAAGGCGAGGCAGACGACCGTGCCGTCCGGCTCGACTGCCTCGTAGCCGTTTCTCTCCTCCGCCTCGACCGGGAAGAACAGGGCGTTGCCGCCGCGGTCCGCGTCGATGACCAGCTCGGCGAAGTTGGCCCGACGGCCCTCCCGGTCGCCTTCCGCGATGATGCGCACGGCCTCGCGCAGACAGGCCTGCGGGTCACGGCCGGGGACGTACCCGGGGTCGAAGGGGTCGCTGCACAAAACGGCGTACCCGTCCAGCGGCGCCGGTTCGTAGCCGTTGTACCCGTAGGCCTCCCACTCGGCCGCGAGGATCCTGGCGGGGTCCGCCAGCGGCAGGACGACCATGCCGACCCGGGCCACCGGCGGCCCGTCTTCGGGCCGGTGCCAGTGGTAGCCCGCGTACACCGGACAGCCGCTCAGCCCGGGCGGCAGGCCCTGGTGGCTCCATCGGCCGGCCGTCGCCATCCCGAACCAGGTGATGTTCTCGGCCACGGTCAACTCCCCGACGTGAGCGAACCATTCGGGCCGCCCCGCGCCCAGCGTGCCGTCGCGGTCGATGTGCGCCACCCACCGCCACAACAGGGCGTCCATGCCGTCGACGGCGCTTGCGGAGTCGGTCGAACTCTGGACTGATGCCATGTCAGCCAGCATGGCACGGGGGTCTGACAGTGCCGCCGAGCAAGGCCCTGACCCAAAGGGCAGTGATCTGCGTCACACCTGTCACAGCGGGCGGTCGGCCGGTGTCCTGTGCGCGAAACCGCGAACCGCGAACCGCGAACCGCGAGACACGGACGCGGAACGACACTGAGGGAGACACCATGACCGGGACCACGCAGGTGATCGTGATCGGGGGCGGCTACGCGGGCGTGATGGCGGCCAACCGCCTGACCCTGCGCGACGGGGTGAGCGTGACCCTGATCAACCCGCGCGCGACCTTCGTCGAGCGGATCCGCCTGCACCAGCTGGTCGGCGGGTCCGACGACGCGGTCGTCGCGTACCGGGACGTCCTCGCCGAGGGCGTCCGGCTGGTCGTCGACTCCGTGACGCGGATCGACGCGGGCGGACGCAGCCTGCTCCTGGAGAGCGGCGACGCCGTCGGCTACGACTACCTGGTCTACGCCGTGGGCAGCGGCAGCGCGGACCCGAGCGTGCCCGGCGCGGCGGAGTTCGCCCTCCCGATCGCCACCTTCGAGGAGGCCCGGCGGCTGCGGTCGGTCCTCGCCGGCACGCCCGCCTCGGCGCCGGTGACGGTCGTCGGCGCCGGTCCGACCGGGATCGAGACCGCCGCCGAGCTGGCGGAGGAGGGCCGTGCCGTGACCCTCGTCTGCGGCGGGGTGCTCGGCCCGTACCTGCACCCGCGCGGCCGACGCTCGGTCGCGGGTCGGCTGGCCGCGCTCGGGGTCGAGGTCCTGGCGGGCCCCGGCACCGAGGTGACGGCCGTGACGCGCGACGCCGTGCGGCTGGGCGACGGCCGCGAGGCGGCGAGCACGGTGACCGTCTGGACGGCCGGGTTCGCCGTGCCGGACCTGGCCCGGCGCAGCGGCCTGAGCACCGACGCCTTGGGCCGGCTGCTCACGGACGAGACGCTGACCAGCGTGGACGACGTCCGTATCGTCGCGGCCGGGGATTCGGCGGCGCCCTCGGACCTGCCGCTGCGGATGAGCTGCCAGGCGGCGATACCGCTGGGCGCGCGGGCCGCGGACACGGTGCTCGCCCGGATCGCGGGCGAGCGGGCCCCGGACCTGAACCAGACGTTCGCCGGGCAGTGCATCAGCCTGGGCCGGCAGGGCGGCATCTTCCAGTTCGCCCACCGGTACGACGTCGCGGTGGGCCTCCACATCAGCGGTCGCCCCGGGGCGCGGCTCAAGGAGTTCGTGTGCGCCGGCATCGTCAAGCACCTGGCGGGTGAGGCGCGCAAGCCCGGTTCGTACCGCCTGCACAACGTCTCGGGAGGCGCCCATCGCCGGAAGGCGCTGGAGGCAGTGGAGGCGCTGCGGACCTCGGGGGCCGGGGACGCCGAGCGCGGCAAGGCGCCGGCCGCCACCGCCGAACAGACCGTCCAGACCGTCCAGACCGTCTAGACCGCACAGGAACGGAAAGAGAACGACACATGAGTGATCACGCCGCCGACTCCGGCACAGACGAGGCGACCGGGATGTTCGTCGCGCACCGCAACCTGCTCTTCACCGTCGCCTACGAGCTGCTCGGATCGGCGGCCGACGCCGAGGACGTCCTCCAGGAGACCTGGCTGCGGTGGGTCAAGGTCGACCTGGCGCAGGTCCAGGACCGGCGCGCCTACTTAGTCCGGATCACGACCCGGCAGTCGCTCAACCGACTGCGCACCATGACCCGCCGCAAGGAGGCCTACGTCGGCCCCTGGCTACCCGAGCCGCTGCTCACCACGCCGGACGTGGCCGAGGACGTCGAGCTCGCCGAGAGCGTGTCGATGGCGCTCATGCTCGTCCTCGAGACGCTGTCGCCGACCGAGCGCGCCGTCTTCGTGCTGCGCGAGGTGTTCGGCGTCGGCTACGAGGAGATCGCCGCCGCCGTCGACAAGACCCCCGCGACGGTCCGGCAGATCGCGCACCGCGCCCGCCTGCACGTCGACGCGCGCCGCCCGCGCGCGGCGGTCTCCGCGCGGGCGACCCGGACCGCCCTGGAGTCGTTCCGGCACGCGACCGAGACCGGGGACCTCCAGGGCTTCCTCGACGTGCTCGCCCCCGACGTCGTCCTCCTCGCCGACGGCGGCGGCGTCAAGCAGGCCGCGCTGCGCCCGATCGTCGGCGCGGACAAGGTGGCCCGCTTCCTGATCGGCACCGCCGGCCGGCACACCGCCGAGCTCACCAGCGCGCTCACCGTGGTCAACGGCAACCCGGGGCTCGTCATGCGGCTGAACGGCGAACTCGACGGCGTCCTCGCGGTCCGGGTCGAGGACGGCCGTATCACCGGCCTCTACTTCGTCCGCAACCCGGAGAAACTGACCCGAGTGGAGTCGGAGGTCCCACTCAGCCTGACGTGAGCGGCCGCGGGTTCGGGCGCCGCCGGGGCGCGGTCACCGCCCCGGAGCGGGGCCGCGCAGTCGTCCGCGGGCGGCGGCGAGCAGTTCGCGGATGCCGTCCGTGGAACCGACGCCGCCGAAGACGTAGTGGTCGGGGCGGGCGAGCACCGCCGCGCAGGACCGGTGGCGCAGCCAGGCGTCCAGGACGGGCCGGTCCTCGCGGTACTCCCGTGTCCCGGCGCGCGGAACGCCGTCCACGAGCCGCACGACCTCGACCCGGAAGCCGCCCTCCGCCGCATGCGCGCGCAACGCGGACTCGGCCGCGGACGGATCCGCGTCCTGCCGCAGCACCAGCCGGAACGTGCTCCCGGTGAACGCGTCCAGGAGGCCGGTGCCGCCCCGGGCGTCCGTCACGTCCGGCTGCGGCAGGATGTCGCCGCGCGCGGCGAAGCCCTCCGGCGCGAGGAACCCGGCGCGCAGCCCGGGGATCAGGGACTGCCGGACGGTCCCCTCGGGCGCCGCGGCCAGCTCCGCGAGCAGCTTGGCGTCGCGTTCGGCGGCCGCGGCCTCGTCGCGTTCGCAGATGACGTGCCCGAACTCCTTGGCGGTGAGCGTGACGTGTCGGACGTGCGGCGCCCGCTCCCGCTGGTAGGCGTCCAGGAGCCGGTCGTCGGCGCCGCCGCGCAGGTGCAGGGCGAGCTTCCACATCAGGTTGGACGCGTCCCTGATGCCCTGGCACATGCCCTGCGCGAGGAACGGAGGGGTCATGTGCGCGGCGTCGCCGAGGAAGAACAGCCGCCCCACCCGCCACTGCTCCAGGACGAGGGCGTGGAAACGGTAGGTGGACGCCCGCCACAGGTCGTACGCGTCGGGAGCCAGCCAGCGCGCCAGCAGGCCGCGGATGAAGTCCGGGCCGACGACGTCCGCGGGCCGCTCACCAGGGTTGATCATGAACTCCCAGCGGCGATGGTCCCCCGGCCCCACCACGAACGTGCTGGGCCGGGCCGGCTCGCAGTACTGGACGTTCGTCCGCGGCAGCCCGGCCCCCGCGCCGGGGCGCAGCCGCAGGTCCACCACCAGCCACGGCTGGTCGAACTCCAGGTCCTCCATCCGCAGCCCCGCCCGTCTGCGGGCCGGGCTCGCGCCGCCGTCGCAGGCCAGCGCGTACCGCGCCCGCACCGCGCGCGGGCGGCCCGCCGGGTCGACCACGTCCACGGTGGCGCCGACGTCGTCGAGGCGGACGTCCGTCACCTCCGTGCCGAGGTGCACGTCGACGCCGTCCGCCCGGGCGAGGCGGTGGCGCAGGGCGGCCTCCAACCGCGGCTGGTCGAAGACGTAGTTCGGCTCCCAGCCCAGGAGATGGGGCGGCGGCGCGGCGCCGATGCGCTTGATGACCCGGCCGTCGGCGTTGCGGTACTCGGACGGCCGGTACGGCATGGTGTGGTCCGCGAGGGCGTCGGCGAGCCCGAGGCCGGCGAAGACCCGCATCGCCTCCTGGTCGAAGCCGATGGCCCGGGGCCGCGGCTCGATCTCCGCGGCGCGGTCGAACGCCATGACGCGCAGTCCCAGGTCGTGGGCGAGGTTGGCGGCCGTGGCCCCGACCGGGCCGAGCCCCACGACGACCACGTCGGCATCGAACTCGTCGCTCACGGGCTGCCCCTCTCGACACCGTCCAGCACCGTCCGGCACGGTCCGGCCCGGCCTGACACGGTCCGGCAGTGTCCGACGCCGTCCGACGCCTTCGGACACGACGGACCGTATTGGTCAAAAGTAAGACAGTCAAGGGTCTAACAATCATTTCGCAGATCCACTGGCAGGCGTCGGTCCCGGGTGCCAGAGTCGGGGCCATGGCCATGGACGTCGCCGCACTGCGCACCTGTTTCCCCGCCCTCACCCACGGTCTCGCCTTCTTCGACGGGCCCGGCGGAACCCAGACCCCGCTCCCCGTCGCCGAGGCCGTGACCAGGACCTTGACCGGCCCGCTGTCCAACCGGGGGCGCGTCAGCGCGTCCGAGCTGAACGCCGAGCGGGCGGTCGCCGACTTCCGCGCCGCGTACGCCGACCTGCTCGGCGTGCCCGCCGGCGCCGTCGTGCACGGCCGCAGCGCCACCCAGCTCACCTACGACTTCTCCCGGCACCTGGCCAAGGAGTGGCGGCCCGGCGACGAGATCGTCCTCAGCCGTCTCGATCACGACGCCAACGTCCGCCCCTGGATCCAGGCGGCCGAGCGCGCCGGGGTCGTCGTCCGCTGGACGGAGATCGACCCCGCGACCACGGAACTCGACCTGGACTCCTACGAGCGGGCGCTGTCGCCGCGGACCCGGCTGGTCGCCGTGACGGCGGCTTCGAACGTGCTGGGCACGAAGCCGCCCGTGCGCCGGATCGCCGACCGGGCCCACGAGGTGGGCGCGCTGGTGTATGTGGACGGCGTGCACTACGCGGCGCACCACCTGGTGGACGTCCCCGCACTGGGCGCCGACCTGTTCGTCTGCTCGCCGTACAAGTTCCTCGGACCGCACTGCGGTGTGCTCGCCGGATCCCCCGAGCTCCTCGAATCCCTCGCCCCGGACAAGCTGCTGCCCTCCCCGGACACGGTGCCGGAGCGCTTCGAGTTCGGGACGCTGCCCTACGAGACCCTGGCGGGCGCCACCGCCGCCGTCGACTTCCTGGCGACCTTGGACGGGGCCGAGCCGGACGCGGGGGAATCGCGCAGAGCGCGGCTGAAGCGCTCGCTGGACTCCCTGCACCAACACGAGAACGCGCTGCGCGCCAGGCTGGACGACGGGCTGCGCGCGCTGGGCGACGCCGTCACCGTCCACTCCAGGGCGGCGGACCGCACCCCGACCGTGCTGATGACCCTGGCGGGCCGGGACGCGGCCGCGGCGCAGACGCACCTTTCCGCCCGCGGGGTCGTTGCCCCGGCGGGGTCCTTCTACGCCCACGAGGTCTTCGCCGCGCTGAAGCTCCCCGACCCCGCGCTGCGGGCGGGACTCGCCCCCTACAACGACACGGAGGACGTCGACCGGTTCCTCGACGGGCTCGCCTCGTTTCTCTGAAAGTCTCTTCCCCATCGGTTTTCCCGTCCGTTCCCCCATCCGTCTCCCCGTCCGGTTTCCTCGTCGTCCCACCCGCCCCCGTCTCCTCCTGTTTCCCAGACTTGTACTCTTCGTTTTCTTGAAGCGTTCGTGTTTATGAAGTAGGTTCGGCCCCATGACAGCACCCCGTACACCGACCACCGCCGAGGAGTTGCGCGGTGTCGGACTGCGGGTGACGGCCGCCCGTGTCGCCCTGCTCGAAACCGTCCGCGACGGCGATCACCTCGGTGTCGAGGCCATCGCCGCCGGAGTGCGCGACCGCGTGGGCCACATCTCCCTGCAAGCCGTGTACGAAGCCCTCCACGCGCTGACCACGGCAGGACTCGTGCGCCGCCTCGAACCGCCGGGCAGCCCGGCCCGGTTCGAGGGGCGCGTCGGGGACAACCACCACCACCTCGTGTGCCGGTCGTGCGGCGTCGTCGTCGACGTCGACTGCGCGGTCGGCCACGCCCCCTGCCTCACCGCGGCCGACGATCGGGGCTTCCTGATCGACGAGGCCGAGGTCATCTACTGGGGCCTGTGCCCCGCCTGTTCCACCGCCGGCACCGCTGCCACCAGCGGTACCGCAGCACTCTGAATTCCCCCAGTTCGGAAGGATCCCCATGTCCGAGAACCACGACGCAATCGTCACCGACGCGAAGGAAGAGACGGGCGGCTGCCCGGTCGCCCACGGGCGCGCCGCGCACCCGACGCAGGGCGGCGGCAACCGCCAGTGGTGGCCGGAGCGGCTCAACCTGAAGATCCTCGCCAAGGACCCCGTGGTGGCGAACCCGCTCGGCGCGGAGTTCGACTACGCCGCGGCCTTCGAGGCCCTCGACCTGTCGGCCGTCAAACAGGACATCGCCGAAGTGCTGACCACCTCGCAGGACTGGTGGCCCGCCGACTTCGGCAACTACGGCCCGCTGATGATCCGCATGGCCTGGCACAGCGCCGGCACCTACCGCATCAGCGACGGCCGCGGCGGCGGCGGCCGCGGGCAGCAGCGCTTCGCCCCGCTGAACAGCTGGCCTGACAACGGCAACCTCGACAAGGCCCGCCGGCTGCTGTGGCCGGTCAAGAAGAAGTACGGTCAGTCCATCTCCTGGGCCGACCTCATGATCCTCACCGGCAACGTCGCGCTGGAGAGCATGGGCTTCACGACCTTCGGCTTCGCCGGCGGCCGCGCGGACGTCTGGGAGGCCGACGAGGACGTCTACTGGGGTCCGGAGACCACCTGGCTCGACGACCAGCGCTACACCGGCGACCGTGAGCTGGAGAACCCGCTCGGCGCGGTCCAGATGGGCCTCATCTACGTCAACCCCGAGGGCCCCAACGGCAACCCGGACCCGCTGGCCGCGGCCCGCGACATCCGCGAGACGTTCCACCGCATGGCGATGAACGACGAGGAGACCGTCGCCCTCATCGCCGGTGGCCACACCTTCGGCAAGACCCACGGCGCGGGCCCGGCGGACAACGTCGGCGCCGACCCCGAGGCCGGCTCGATCGAGCAGCAGGGCCTGGGCTGGAAGTCCACCTACGGCACCGGCAAGGGCGGCGACGCGATCACCAGCGGTCTGGAGGTCACCTGGACCACCAAGCCGACCCAGTGGAGCAACGACTTCTTCGACATCCTCTTCGGCTACGAGTGGGAGCTGACCCAGAGCCCCGCCGGCGCCAACCAGTGGGTGGCCAAGGACGCCGAGGCGATCATCCCCGACGCCCACAGCGACTCCAAGAAGCTGCCGACGATGCTCACCACCGACCTCTCGCTGCGCTTCGACCCGGTCTACGGTCCGATCTCCAAGCGCTTCCACGAGAACCCGGCCGAGTTCGCGGACGCCTTCGCCCGCGCCTGGTACAAGCTGACCCACCGTGACCTGGGCCCGAAGTCCCTGTACCTCGGCCCGGAGGTGCCGGCGGAGACCCTGCTGTGGCAGGACCCGCTGCCGGCCGCCGAGGGCGAGGTCATCGACGCCGCGGACATCGCGGCCCTGAAGGCCAAGATCCTCGGCTCGGGGCTCACCGTCTCCCAGTTGGTCTCCACCACCTGGGCGGCCGCCTCCAGCCACCGCGGCAGCGACAAGCGCGGCGGCGCCAACGGCGCCCGCATCCGCCTGGAGCCGCAGCGCGGCTGGGAGGTCAACAACCCGGACGAGCTGGCGCAGGTGCTGCGCACGCTCGAAGGCGTCCAGCAGGAGTTCAACTCCGGCGCCAAGAAGGTCTCCCTGGCCGACCTGATCGTCCTCGGCGGCGCCGCCGGCGTGGAGAAGGCGGCCAAGGACGCCGGTCACGACGTGGAGGTCCCCTTCACGCCGGGCCGCGTGGACGCCTCGCAGGAGCAGACGGACGTCGAGTCGTTCGCCGCGCTCGAGCCGACCGCCGACGGGTTCCGCAACTACCTCGGCAAGGGCAACCGCCTGCCGGCCGAGTACCTGCTGCTCGACAAGGCCAACCTGCTGACCCTGAGCGCCCCCGAGCTGACGGTCCTGGTCGGCGGCCTGCGCGTGCTGGGCGCCAACCACGGCCAGTCCACGCACGGCGTCCTCACCGACGCCCCGGGCACCCTGACGAACGACTTCTTCGTCAACCTGCTCGACCTGGGCACGACCTGGTCGTCGACGTCCTCCGACCAGACCACGTTCGAGGGCCGCGACGCCTCCGGCGAGGTCAAGTGGACCGGCACCCGTGCCGACCTGGTCTTCGGCTCGAACTCCGAGCTGCGCGCGATCGCGGAGGTCTACGCGAGCGACGACGCGAAGGACAAGTTCGTGACGGACTTCGTCGCGGCGTGGGTCAAGGTCTCGAACCTCGACCGGTTCGACCTGGTCTGATCTCCGACGGACGTCAGCGGGGCGTCCGGTTCGGCCACTGCGGCCGAGCCGGGCGCCCCGCCGCGTTGCGCCCCGCCGCGTTGCGTCCCGATGCGTTCCGCGGGTCGGGGTCCGGGTCCGGGTCCGGGTCCGGTCTGGGTCCGGTCTGGGTCCGGTCTGGGTCCGGGAATTTCGACTGCTTTCCGATACCCGTGGTGCTGCTGAAACCATTGACGAGGACATGCCCGCCCCCTATCTTCTGGCCGAAGTTACGAACCATGTCCGAAATCTCGGACGTGCGGCTTCATGGACAAGGGACGGTCCTGTATGCCTCGGAAATCTCGCCGCAGCCCCCTGCTCGTCTGCGTGTTGGCGCTCCTCGTGGCCCTGGTGGCGGCGACGCAGCCGGTGTCCGCGGCCGACGGCCGCCCGTACACCAACCCGGTGAAGTCGGCCAAGGGCGCCGATCCCTGGCTGGAGTACTACGACGGCGACTACTACCTGATCACGACGACGTTCACGGGCGTCCTCGGCATGCGGAAGGCGCCGACCCTGGCGGGGCTCGCCACCGCGCCGACCGTGCAGGTGTGGTCGGACACCACCGCCACCCGCAACACCAACATCTGGGCGCCGGAGATCCACCGCTTCAACGGCCACTGGTACCTCTACTACTCGGCCGGCCAGGGCGGCGCCGCATGCTGCGACTCCCAGCGCACCCATGTCCTGGAGAGCGCCGGCACCGACCCGCTGGGCCCCTACACCTACAAGGGCTCGCTCACCGGTTCCAATCTCACGCCGGGCGGCTGGCTGATCGACGCGAGCGTGCTGCAGGCGAACGGAAACCTGTATCTCGTCGGAAGCGGTTTCATCAACGGCAGCACGCAGAGCCTGGTCATTGCGCCGATGAGCAACCCGTACACGCTGTCCAGCAACACGTTCACGATCATCTCCAGCCCCACGCTGAGCTGGGAGACCTCGGGCGCGCCCGTCAACGAGGGACCCGAGCCGCTTTACCACGACGGACGCACTTTCCTTTCGTTTTCCGCGAGTTACTGCCAGACGGCGGACTACAAGCTCGGCCTGCTGGAACTGACCGGCGCAGATCCGCTCAGTCCGGCGTCCTGGACGAAGAAACAGACGCCGGTCTTCCAGCGCAGTGACGCGAACGGCGTCTACGGTCCGGGCCACAACGGTTTCTTCAGCTCGCCCGACGGCACCGAGAACTGGATCGTCTATCACGCCAACTCCTCCGCGAGCGGCGGCTGCGGCAACGGCCGGACGACCCGTGCGCAGAAGTTCACCTGGAATGCCGACGGCACCCCGAACTTCGGCGCCCCGGTCGCCCTCGGCACGACGCTCCCGGGCCCGTCCGGCGAGACGGCGGCGACGCCGACGGCGTACACCCTCGTCAACCGCAACAGCGGCAAGTGCCTGGACGTCGAGGGCGGCGCGACCGCCAACGGCACGAACATCCTCCAGTGGACCTGCAACGGCGGGGCCAACCAGAAGTGGCGGATCGAGGACCAGGGCGACGACACCGGCCGCTTGGTGAACGTGGCCACCGGCGGGGTCATGGACACCGCCGACTGCTCCACCGCCGACGGCGCCGATCTGCGCCAGTGGTCGTGGCTGAACAACAGGTGCCAGCGTTTCCGTCCCGTCTTCACCGCGACCGGCGACTACGTCCGGCTCGTCAACGAGAACAGCGGCAAGGTCGCCGACGTCGCGAACTGCTCCACCGCCGACGGCGCGGACGTACGGCAGTGGACCTGGCTGAACAACACCTGCCAGCAGTGGCGTCTCGTGCCCACCACCTGAGCCCATCACCCGAGCCCACCCAACTGAGCCCGCCCCGCTGCGCAGCGCCCCTCCCCGTCTCCTCCTCCATCTCCTCCCTCATCTGGAGAACTCCCTTGAGACATAACGCCGTTCGGCTGTTCCTGGCCGTCCTCGTCGCCCTCGCGGCCGTGCTCGCCGGCGTGGGCGCCCCCGCCCAGGCCGCGGTGCCCGACTCCCCCGCGGTGACGTACACCAACCCGATCGCCGAGAAGCGCGCCGACCCGCACATCTACAAGCACACAGACGGTTACTACTACTTCACCGCCACGGTTCCCGAGTACGACCGCATCGTGCTGCGCCGGGCGACGACCGTCCAGGGCCTGTCGACGGCCCAGGAGGTCACCATCTGGACCAAGCACAGCAGCGGGGTCATGGGCGCCCACATCTGGGCGCCGGAGATCCACTTCATCGACGGCAAGTGGTACGTGTACTTCGCGGCCGGGTCCACGACCGACGTGTGGGCGATCCGGATGTACGTCCTGGAGGGCGCCGGCGCCGATCCGCTCACCGCGGCCTGGACCGAGAAGGGCCAGATCAAGACCACGTGGGAGAGTTTCTCGCTCGACTCCACGACCTTCGTCGTGGGCGGTGTCCGCTATCTCGCCTGGGCGCAGCGCAACCCGTCCGAGGACAACAACACCAGCCTGTTCATCGCCAGGATGGCGAACCCCTGGACGATCCAGGGCACTCCGGCGGAGATCTCGCAGCCGACGCTCTCCTGGGAGACCGTCGGCTACAAGGTCAACGAGGGGCCGGCGCTGATCCAGCACGGCGGGAAGGTCTTCATGACCTACTCGGCGAGCGCGACGGACGCCAACTACTGCCTCGGCATGCTGACCGCCTCCGCGACGGCCGACCTGACCGACCCGGCGTCCTGGACCAAGGGGACCCAGCCCGTCTTCACCTCGAACGCCTCGACCTCGCAGTACGGGCCGGGCCACAACTCGTTCACGGTGTCCGAGGACGGCAAGTCCGACCTCCTCGTCTACCACGACCGCAGCTACAAGGACATCACCGGCGACCCGCTGAACGACCCGAACCGCCGCACACGGGTGCAGAAGGTGTACTGGAAGGCCGACGGCTCACCCGACTTCGGCATCCCGGTGGCCGACGGCGTCACCCCGCAGCGCTTCTCCTCCTACAACTACGCGGACCGGTTCATCCGCCACTGGGAGTACCGCGCCCGCATCGAGGCGAACGTCGCTCCGCTCGCCGACTCGCAGTTCCGGGTGGTGACCGGTCTCACAGGGACCGGCACGGTCTCCTTGGAGTCGGCCAATTTCCCCGGCTACTACCTGCGGCACAAGAACTTCGAGGTGCGGCTGGAGAAGAACGACGGCACGTCGACGTTCGCGTCGGACGCGAGTTTCCACCAGCGCACCGGACTCGCCGACTCGGCCGGGGTGTCCTTCGAGTCGTACAACTACGCCGGGCGTTACATCCGGCACTACAACTACCTGCTGAACGTGCAGACCCCGAGCACGGCGACGGACCGGGGAGACGCCACCTTCTACGCCCAGTGAGGTCCTGAAGGGAACGAAGCCGACCCACTATACATAGTGCGTATACGCGCTATGTATAGTCTCGGCATGTTTGCTCTGACCAGGAAGACGAATAAAACGGGGGCCAGGTTGCGTACCGTCGCGATCTCTGCGGCGGCCGCCTGTCTGACCCTCGCGCTGGCCGGCTGCGGCGGCGCCGACCCCACCCAGCCGAGCGCCGTCCGCGCCGACCCGGCGGCGACCGCCCAGGCCGCCCGCTTCGGCGCCGTCGACTGCCGGGAGGCGAAGTGCATCGCGCTCACCTTCGACGCCGGCCCCAGCGAGAACTCCGCCAGGCTGCTGGACATCCTCAAGGAGAAGCACGTCCCGGCGACCTTCTTCCTGCTGGGCAAACGGCACATCGAGAAGTATCCGGAGCTCGTCAGACGCATGGCCGCCGAAGGACACGAGGTGGCCAGCCACACCTGGGAGCACAAGATCCTCACGCAGATCACGCCGGAGGAGATACGCGAGGAACTCGAACGCCCCAACGACGAGATAGAGCGCCTGACCGGCCGACGGCCCACCCTGATGCGGCCGCCGCAGGGCCGCACCGATGAGACCGTGCACGAGATCTGCCGCGAGCTGGGCCTCTCCGAGGTGCTGTGGACGGTGACCGCCAAGGACTACACGACCACCGACTCCGCCCTGATCCAGCGCCGGGTCCTCGATCAGGCCGACCGCGACGGCATCATCCTGCTGCACGACATCTACGACGGAACCGTGCCGGCCGTGCCCGGGATCATCGACGAGCTGAAAGAACGCGGATACGTTTTCGTGACGGTGCCTCAGCTGCTCGCGCCGGGCAAGGCGGAGCCGGGCGAGGTCTACCGCTGACTCACCAGGCCAGGTCCAGTCGGTGCGGAGAGCGGTGGATCATCGTGGGCCGCATCGCGACCGGCCGGTCCGGATCCGCCAGCCGCAGACCCGGCAGTCGACGCGTCAGCTCCCCGAGGGTCAACCGCAGTTGTTCACGGGCAAGTTGAGCGCCGGGGCAGGCGTGCGGGCCGTGTCCGAAGGCCAGATGGCGGCCAGGCCTGCGGGTGATGTCGAAGACGTCCGCTCGCGGATGCCGCAGCGCGTCCCGGTTGGCTCCGCCGAAGGCGACGAACAGGGAGGCCCCGGCGGGGAGTTCGGTGCCGGCGAGGGTGACGGGCCGGGTGGTGACCCGGCGGAAGCCCTGAAGGGCGCCGTCGTAACGGGCGGCCTCCTCGACCGCCGCCGGAATCCGCTCCGGCTCCGCGCACAGCAGCTCCCACTGACGCGGATGACGCAGCAGATGCAGCACCGTGGTGCCGATCAGCGCGGTGGTGGTCAGATGCCCGGCGATCAGCAGGTTCTGGAGGTGGGAGACGGCCTCGTGCCGCTGCTCCAGGGTGAGCTCGCCGGGGACCGGGGCCACCGAGGCGACGATCTCCGAGCAGAGGTCCTCGCGCGGGTCGGCGGCCCGCTCCCGGGCGTACCGGTCGAGAAGGTGTTGCAGGGCGACGACGTCCTCGGCGGCGGCGATCTGCTCGTCCTGCGCCAGCGGCCGGAACAGCAACTCCTCGGCGCGGTGTCCGCCGCGCACGACGGCGGGCACATCGGCCGGGTCGAGCCCGACGATCCGCCCGACGACCTCCCCGGGCAGCCGCCGCGCATACGCCGCCATCAGCTCCACCCGCCCGCCCCCGGCGACCTCCTTGGCGCCTCCATCGGTGCTCCCTCCCGTGCCCCCTCCGGCGAACTCCCCGACGAGGGCGGCGGCGCGCTCGGCGGCGTACGGCAGGACGGCGGCGACGCGGGCCGGCGACAGGCCGCGCACGATCGGCAGGCGCAGCCGCTGGTGCGCCTCCCCGTCGGAGCCGACGATCACCGGCCGCCCGCCGAACCCGCCGCCCAGCACCGCGAGCGCGGCGGGCGAGGGCAGCACGTCCGGCCGTAACGACCCCGCGGACGAGAAGTCCTCCGCGCGGCGCAGCACCTCGCGCACATCGGCGTCCCGGGCGACCAGCCAGGCGTCCAACTCCGGTACGTGGAGCAGACCTTGGGCGCGGTGGGCCCGTGCGTAGAGCGGATACGGGTCGCGCTGCACCTCGTCGAGCCTGCCGAGCCCTGAGCCGTCCACGAGTCCTCCCGGCCGGTGGTGGTGCGGGGTCGCGCTCATGTTCCCGTACGGGCGTACGGGTGGGTAGGGGACATACGGGATGCGCCAAGTGTGTGAGCCGTCGCAGAACGTGCCGCCGGGTGGCCCCGACTCCCTACGATCACAGTGTGGTCACCTTCCGACTCGAACGCACGGCCCCCCTCTCCCTCGACGAGGCGTGGCGCCGGCTCACCGAGTGGCACCGGCACGGCGACGTGGTCCCGTTGACCCGCGTCACCGTGCTCACTCCCCCGCCGACCCGCGAGGGCACGGTCTTCGTGGCGCGCTCGGGCTTCGGTCCGCTCGCCTTCGCCGACCGGATGGAGGTCACCTCCTGGTGTCCGCCGACCGAGGACGAACCCGGTCTGTGCCGACTGGAGAAACGCGGCCGGGTCGTGCTGGGCTGGGCCGAGATCGAGGTCCGCCCGGGCCCCGGCGGCCGGGCCCGAGTGATCTGGCGCGAGGAACTGCGCGTGCGCCTGCTCCCCTCGCTGTGCGACCCGCTCCTGCGCGCGGCCTCCCGCCGGGTCTTCGGCCGCGCCGTCAACCGGCTGCTGCGCCGCCCCTGACGGACCCTTCGGGCCTGAACTCCGGTCGGGGGGCGGTGAGATGGGCGCTCTGTGCAGCCGTCGCACGCGCGTGTCAGGGTGGGTTCCATGGCAGGAACGGGAGAGGTCGAGGCGCTGGCCGTGGACGGGCTGCGGTGGCTGGTCGGGGCCGCACGGGACACCGGCGGCGGTGGGCTCGGCTGGCCGGTCAGACCCTCGGACGGCGACGTCGACCCGATGCTCTACAACGGGACGGCCGGAGTCGTCCCCGTGCTCCTGGAGGCCTGGCGGCACTTCGGCGACGACGCCTACGCCGACACCGCCCTGCGCGCCGCCCGCGGTCTGGCCGACGCCGTCGACGAACACCCCGACGACTCCCTGTACTTCGGCCTCACCGGCCTCGCCCTCGTACTGCGGACGGTGCACCGCGAACTCGGCGCCGAGGAGGCCGGCGCCGCTGCGGACCGGGCCTTGGCACGGGTGCGGTCGCGTTTCGACGGGACGCGCTGGGGCGATCTGTTCGAGCTGATGGGCGGCAACGCGGGCATCGGGCTCGGAGCCTGGTCGGCGGGGGACCCCGACCTCGCCGTACGGGCTTTGGAGCCGTACCTGAGGACCGCCGAGGCGACCGAGAAAGGCGGTGTCACCTGGGAGTCCCGGCGGGGCATGGAGTCCAGGCTGCACCATCTCTCGCACGGCACCCTCGGGGTCGCCTACGCGCTGGTCCGCGTCGGAGCCGCCGCCGGCCGTGCGGATCTCGTCGACCTCGCGCGGGCCGCGGTCGCGGACGTCGTCGCCCGGGACGAGGGCGGCCCCGACGGTTTCCTGGTGCCGCACTCCGACCCGCAGCACGCCCCCGGGCTGACCGAGCGCCACAGCTACGGCTGGTGTCACGGACCGGCCGGCGACGCCCACGTCTTCCGGCTGCTGCGCGACGCCCTCGGCGAGCCCTCCTGGACCGGCCTCGCCGACCGCTGCTGGCACACCGTGACCCGCTCCGGGCTGCCGCACCGGCTGCGGCCCGGCTTCTGGGACAACAACGGCCGCTGCTGCGGCACGGCGGGCGTCCTGGCGCTGGCCTGCGACCGGATCGCCGAACAGGGCGACTCCCCCGACTTCGCCCGGACCCTCGTCGCCGATCTCGTCTCCCGCGCGATCCGGGACGCCGACGGCGCCCGCTGGTCCAACGTCGAGCACCGGGCCACGCCGAGCGACCTCGAACCGCAGACCGGGTGGGCGATGGGCAACGCGGGCATCGTGCGCGAACTGCTGCGCCATGAGGGATTGAGCAGGGGCGGCGACCCTCGCTACGCCTTCGCCTGGCCGGACCAGCCCGTCGTGCGCGCGGCGGCGGCTCAGGCCACCGAGCCGATCCGGCCCGCCGGCGCCGACGTCACGTCGTGATGGATCGGCGTGTGCGCGCCGGTGAGGGACACCCCGCTGCCGCCGCGCCGGTCGGCGACGATCTCCGCGGCGATCGACAGCGCCGTCTCCTCGGGGGTGCGGGCGCCCAGATCGAGGCCGATGGGCGAGCGCAGCCGCGCCAACTCCAGTTCGGTGACGCCGACTTCGCGCAGCCGGTCGTTGCGGTCGAGGTGGGTGCGGCGGGATCCCATGGCGCCGACGTAGGCGACCGGAAGCCGCAGGGCCAACTGAAGCAGGGGGACGTCGAACTTGGCGTCGTGGGTCAGGACGCACAGGACCGTCCGTGCGTCCACCTCCGTGCGCTCCAGGTACCGGTGCGGCCACTCGACGACGATCTCGTCGGCCTCGGGGAAGCGGGCCCGGGTCGCGAACACGGGACGCGCGTCGCACACCGTCACGTGGTAGTTGAGGAACTTGCCGACGCGCACCAGCGCCGACGCGAAGTCGATCGCGCCGAACACGATCATCCGGGGCGCGGGGACGGACGACTCGACGAGCACGGTGAGCGCGGCTCCGCAGCGGGAGCCCTGCTCGCCGATCTCCAGGGTGCCGGTGCGACCGGCGTCGAGGAAAGCGCGGGCCTCGGCTGCGACGGTGCGGTCCAACTCGGGGTGCGCACCGAAGCCACCACGGTAGGAACCGCTGTCGTAACGGCCGTCGCCGAGGGAACCGGTTCCGTAACGTCCTCCTTCGTGGGAACCGGTTCCGTAACGTCCGCCTTCGCGGGAACCGCTGTCGTAACTACCGTCGGCGAGGTAACCGGTTCCGAAACGACCGCCGTCGTGAGAGCCATTTCCGTAATGGCCGCCATCGGGGGAACCGGTTCCGTAAAGACCGCCATCGGGGGAACCGGTTCCGTAACGACCGCCGTCGGGGGAACCGTTGTCGTGACGGCCGTCTGCGCGGACGAGCAGCGCGCGGCCGACGAGGTCCGTCGGGCCGCTGACGATCCGCGCCAGCGCGGCGGCCTCGCCGGAGGCGGCCGCCGCGAGACCGGCCGCGATCACCGGGCGGACAGGGCCGCCGACCCGCACCGGGGTGACGAGGATGTCGATGATCCCGCCGCAGGTGAGCCCGACGGCGAAGGCGTCGTCGTCGCTGTAGCCGAAGCGCTCGACGACCGCCTCGCCGTCGTCGAGCGCCTGTCGGCACAGCTCGTACACCGCGCCCTCCACACAGCCGCCGGAGACCGAGCCGATCGCCGTGCCGTCGGCGTCCACCGCGAGGGCGGCGCCGGGCCGGCGGGGTGCGCTGCCGCCGACGGCCACCACGGTGGCGACGGCGAAGTCGCGGCCCTGCTCGACCCACCGGTTCAGCTCTTCGGCGATGTCCAGCATGTCTCGGTCTCCTTGACTGCGGTGGTGCGACGGACAGTTGCGGGCGTCGGCAACCCCCTGAAGGGGCGCGGGGCGCTGACATGTGCGGCTCCGCCGCGCGGGCGCGACCAGCCACGACGGCGCCGCGGCAGAACAACGGCACATCGCGGCACATCCAGCGGAGCGCTCACCGCACGCCCAGCCAGCTCTCGATCGGATGGAGCGCGAAGTAGACGAGGAAGATCACCGTCAGGCCCCACATGAACGCGCCGACCTCCCGCGCCCTGCCCTGCGCGGCCTTGATGGCGACGTAGGAGATGACGCCCGCGGCGACACCGGTGGTGATGGAGTACGTGAAGGGCATCAGGACGACGGTCAGAAACACCGGGACAGCGGTTGCCCGGTCGGCCCAGTCGACGTGGCGGGCGTTCATCAGCATCATCGCGCCGATGACGACCAGGGCGGCGGAGGCGACCTCCTGCGGGACGATCGCGGTGAGCGGGGTGAGGAACAGACAGGCCGCGAAGAAGGTTCCGGTGACGACGGAGGCGAGGCCGGTGCGCGCTCCCTCGCCCACCCCCGTCGCCGACTCGATGAACACGGTCTGGCCGGAGCCGCCCGCCACGCCGCCGATCGCGCCGCCCGCGCCGTCGATGAACAGCGCCTTGGACAGTCCCGGCATCCGGCCCTTGTCGTCGGCGAGTCCGGCCTCCGTGCCGACCCCGATGATGGTGGCCATGGCGTCGAAGAACCCGGCGAGCACGAGCGTGAAGACGATCACCGCGACGGTCATCGCGCCGACCTCGCCCCAGCCGCCGAACTGCACGTCTCCGAAGAGCGAGAAGTCGGGCATCGAGACGGCGCCGCCGTGCAGTTCGGGGGCGCCGGCCGCCCACTGTTTCGGGTCGACGACCCCGGCGGCGTTGAGGACGGCGGCGACGACCGTGCCGCCGGCGATGCCGATGAGGATGGCGCCGGGGATGTTCCGGGCCTGGAGCATGAAAATCAGCAGGAGTGTGCCGGCGAACAACAGGACCGGCCAGCCCGCGAGTTCGCCCGCCGGACCGAGGGTGACCGGGGTCGCCTCGCCCTGGTGCACGAAGCCTGACTTGTAGAAACCGATGAGCGCGATGAACAGACCGATGCCCATGGTGATGGCGTGCTTGAGCGCGAGCGGGATCGCATTCATGATCATCTCGCGTAGGCCGGTGACGACCAGCAGCATGATGACCACGCCGTACATCACGCACATGCCCATCGCCTGCGGCCAGGTCAGCTGCGGCGCGACCTGGGAGGACAGCACGCCGGAGACGGACAGTCCGGCGGCGAGCGCGAGGGGCGCCTTGCCGAGGAAGCCCATCAGCAGCGTGGTGAGAGCGGCGGCGAAAGCGGTTGCGGTAATCAGCGCCTGCCGGCCGAGGGTGTCCCCGGCCGCGTCCTTGCCGGACAGGATCAGGGGGTTGAGCAGCAGGATGTACGCCATCGCCATGAAGGTGGTGACGCCGCCGCGCACTTCGCGCGCGACCGTGGATCCCCGCCTGGTGATGTGGAAGTACCGGTCGAGCCAGGACCTGCCGGCCGGGACGCGGGTGCCTTCACCCGCGTCTTCGGCCGTGGTCCTCGGCTCCTGGGACTGCTGGGACTGCTGGGACTGCTGGGACTGCTGGGTCATGGGGCCATCTCCCAAGGTTCATAGGTGCACCCGCGCGACGCCTTCGCGAAGGAGCGCGGGATTTGGGAATGGACGACCCGGGGGACGGCCCGAGACGAACGTCGGTTCTTACGCGGTGCCCGTCAGGTGCTCCGGACGCACCGGTGTGCGGTTGAGCTCCAGCCCGGTCGCGTTCCGGATCGCCGCGAGGACGGCCGGGGTCGACGACAGGGTGGGGGCCTCACCGACGCCACGGAGCCCGTAGGGGGCGTGGTCGTCGGCGAGTTCGAGCACGTCGACGGGGATGGTCGGCGTGTCGAGAATCGTGGGGATCAGATAGTCGGTGAAGGACGGGTTGCGGACCTTCGCCGTCTTCGGATCGACGATGATCTCCTCCATGACCGCCACGCCCAGGCCCTGGATCGTGCCGCCCTGGATCTGACCGATCACGGAAAGCGGATTCAGCGCTTTTCCGACGTCCTGTGCGCAGGCCAGCTCGACGACCTTCACCAGGCCGAGCTCGGTGTCGACCTCGACCACGGCACGGTGCGCCGCGAAGCTGTACTGGACGTGTCCGAAGCCCTGTCCGGTGCGCAGGTCGAAGGGTTCGGTCGGCCGGTGCCGCCACTCGGCCTCGACCTCGACGGCCTCGTCGCCGAGCACGTCGACCAGGTCGGCGAGGACCTCACCGCCGTCGGTGACGACCTTGCCGCCCTCCAGGAGCAGTTCGGCGGTGGCCCAGGCGGGATGGTAGGAGCCGAACGCACGGCGCCCGAGCTCCAGGACCTTCTCGCGCACGAGCTCGCAGGAGTTCTTGACGGCGCCGCCAGTGACGTACGTCTGCCGTGAGGCCGAGGTGGAGCCGGCGCTGCCCACCTGCGTGTCGGCCGGATGGATGGTCACCTGCGCGACGCCCAGCTCGGTGCGGGCGATCTGCGCGTGGACGGTGACACCGCCCTGGCCGACCTCCGCCATGGCGGTGTGCACGGTGGCGACGGGCTCGCCCGCGATGACCTCCACCCGGACCTTGGCGGTCGAGTAGTCGTCGAAGCCCTCGGAGAAGCCGACGTTCTTGATGCCGACCGCGTAACCGATTCCCCGGACGACGCTCTCGCCGTGCGTGGTGTTGGACAGGCCGCCGGGCAGCTGCCGTACGTCCGCGCCCTCGCTGCTCTCCCACTGGCGCTCCGGCGGCAGCGGCATCGCCTTGACGCGGCGCAGGAGTTCGGCGACCGGCGCCGGCGAGTCGACCGCCTGCCCCGTCGGCAGGAGAGAGCCCTGTTCCATCGCGTTGAGCTGCCGGAACTCCACCGGGTCCAGGCCCAGTCGCGCCGCCACCTTGTCCATCTGCGCCTCGTAGGCGAAGCACGCCTGGACCGCGCCGAAGCCGCGCATCGCGCCGCAGGGCGGGTTGTTGGTGTAGAGGGCGATGGCCTCGATCTCGACGTCGTCGACGACGTACGGGCCGATGCCCAGCGAGGCGGCGTTGCCGACGACCGCGGGGGAGGCGGAGGCGTAGGCGCCGCCGTCGAGCACGATGCGGCACTTGACGTGCGTCAGTTTTCCGTCGCGGGTGGCGCCGTGCTCGTAGAAGAGCTTCGCGGGGTGGCGGTGGACGTGACCGAAGAAGGACTCGAAACGGTTGTAAACGATTTTGACGGGTTTTCCGGTGCGCAGGGCCAGCAGACAGGCGTGGATCTGCATCGACAGGTCCTCGCGGCCGCCGAACGCGCCGCCGACGCCGGCCAGCGTCATCCGCACCTTGCTCTCGGGCAGGCCGAGCACGGGTGCGATCTGGCGCAGGTCGGAGTGGAGCCACTGGGTGGCGATGTAGAGGTGGACGCCGCCGTCCTCCTCGGGCACGGCGAGGCCGGACTCGGGCCCCAGGAAGGCCTGGTCCTGCATGCCGAACGTGTACTCGCCCCGGACGATCACATCGGCCCGCCCGGCGGCCGCGGTCGCGTCGCCTCGGACGATCGGCTGGCGGTGCAGGATGTTCGGGTGCGCTACGTGAGCACTGTGGTGGTCGTCGCGGCCCTCGTGGACCAGGACGGCGTCCGGGGCGGTCGCGGAGGCCTCGTCCGTGATGACGGGCAGTTCCCGGTACTCCACCTTGATCTTGGCCGCGGCGCGGCGGGCCGTCTCCGGGTGGTCGGCGGCGACGATCGCGACGGGCTCGCCGTGGTGGCGCACCTTGCCGTGGGCGAGGACCGGGGTGTCCTGGATCTCCAGGCCGTAGTTCTTCACATCGGTCGGCAGGTCGTCGTACGTCATCACGGCGTAGACGCCGGGCGTGGCGAGTGCCTCGGACGTGTCGAGGGAAACGATTTCGGCGTGGGCGACCGTGGAGCGCAGGATCTGGCCCCAGAGCATGTCCTCGTGCCACAGGTCGGACGAGTAGGCGAACTCGCCGGTGACCTTGAGGGTGCCGTCGGGGCGGAGGGTGGACTCGCCGATCCCGGCCTTGGTCCGGGCACCCTGGGTGATCTTGGTGGGGGTGCCGAGGGGGGCGCCGTTGGCAGGCATCGTCAGACCGCCTCTTCCTGCCGGGCGGCCGCCAGACGGACCGCGTCCATGATCTTCTCGTAACCGGTGCAGCGGCACAGGTTGCCCGACAGGGCCTCGCGGATGTCCGCGTCGGTGGGGTTCGGGTTGCGTTCGAGCATCTCGTCGGCGGCGACCAGCAGCCCCGGCGTGCAGAAACCGCACTGGACGGCGCCGGCGTCGATGAACGCCTGCTGGACCGGGGAGAGTTCGGTGCCCTCGCCGGTGCGGGAGTCCTGTCCCCGGGCCGCCCAGTGCTGCGCCTCCTGCAGCGACGTGCCACCGGCGGCGCCGGCGCCGTCGGCACAACTGCCGTGCGCGGCACGCTGTTTGGCGTAGTCGGCGAGCCCTTCGACGGTGTCGACGGCACGGCCCTCGACCTGGCCGGCGGCGACCAGACACGAACACACCGGGACGCCGTCCAGCCGGACGGTGCACGAGCCGCACTCGCCCTGTTCGCAGGCGTTCTTGGAGCCCGGCAGGCCGAGCCGCTCGCGCAGCACGTACAGCAGGCTCTCGCCCTCCCACACGTCGTCGGCTTCCTGCGGGCGTCCGTTGACAGTGAAGTTGACGCGCATTACGCAGCTCCCTCCGAGGTGCGGCGGGCGCCGCGGTAGGACTCCCAGGTCCAGGTGAGCGTCCGGCGGGCCATGACGCCGACCGCGTGGCGGCGGTAGCTAGCGGTGCCGCGGACGTCGTCGATCGGGTTGCAGGCGGCGGCGCACAGGTTCGCGAACTGCTTGGCGACCGACGGGGTGATGATTTTCCCGTTGTCCCAGAAACCGTCTTCTTCGAGTGCCGCGTTGAGGAAGTCCTCGGCGGTCTTCGCCCGGACGGGGGTGGGCGCGGCCGAGCCGATGCCGGTGCGGACCGTACGGGTCGCGGGATGCAGCGCGAGGCCGAAGGCGCAGACGGCGATGACCATGGCGTTGCGGGTGCCCACCTTGGAGTACTGCTGCGGGCCGTCGGCCTTCTTGACATGGACGGCGCGGATCAGCTCGTCCGGCGCGAGGGCGTTGCGTTTCACGCCGGTGTAGAAGGCGTCGATGGGGATGCGGCGGGTGCCGCGCACCGACTCGGCCTCGACCTCGGCGCCGGCCGCCAGCAGGGCGGGGTGGGCGTCGCCGGCCGGGGAGGCGGTGCCGAGGTTGCCGCCGACGCCGCCGCGGTTGCGGATCTGCGGGGAGGCCACGGTGTGCGAGGCGAGGGCGAGGCCCGGCAGCTCGGCGCGCAGGTTTTCCATGATCGCGCTGTACGGGACGGAGGCGCCGAGCCGCACGCTCTCCTCGCCGACCTCCCACTCGTAGAGGTCGCCGACGCGGTTGAGGTCGAGCAGGTACTCGGGCCTCCGGTGGTCGAAGTTGATCTCGACCATCACATCCGTGCCACCCGCGATCGGCACGGCGGAGGGGTGCTCGGCCTTGGCGGCGAGCGCCTCCTCCCAGCTTGCGGGGCGAAGGAAGTCCATGACCGGCTCTCTTCTTCGTCTCGTGAGTCGTTCGGTTCGAGCCAGAATCGGGTGCGGCGGGCCCGGCTCGTTCATGTCCTGTTCACGCGCAGTGAGGTCAGTACACAGCGCCTTGCGCCAACCGGGTCAGTCACGGAAACCATGAAGGAGTTGGCTGGTCGGCCCGCCCATCTTGTAGATTCGTATGAACGGAGGTCATCAGTAACCTCCTCGTTTTCCTGTGGAAACGTAGGAAACAGCCTGGCAATCAAAGAATGCGGTTCCACAGCGGTTTCTGACCGGCCGCCGCGGCGCCCCGGGGCCCGGGGCGGGGCCGGCGGCGGACGGGCGGCGGACCGGCGGCAGGACCGGCGGTGGGGCCGCTCCACCACATCCTTCATTCATCGTAGATTTCGAGACAGAGAACGGCGGCGACGAGATGCGGCTGCGCGCACTGCTGGACACCGATGCGCTGGGCCTGAGGCTCCTCGGCGGCGCGGACGAACTGGACCGCACGGTGCGGGGTGTCATGACGACCGACCTGCGGGACCCCAGCCGCTACCTGTCCGGGGGCGAGCTGGTGCTGACGGGCCTCGCCTGGCGCCGGGACGCGGCGGACTCCGACCCGTTCGTGCGCATCCTGGTGCAGGCCGGGGTGACCGCGCTCGCGGCCGGTGAGGCGGAGCTGGGCGACGTCCCGGAGGATCTGGTGGCGGCCTGTGCCCGGCAGCGTCTCCCGCTGTTCGCGGTGCACGAGTCGGTGGCCTTCGCGACGATCACCGAGCATGTGGTGCGGCAGGTCTCCGGCGAGCGCGCCGGAGACCTCGCGGCCGTGGTCGACCGGCACCGGCGGATGATGATCTCGGGGCCGGCGGGCGGTGGCCCGGACGTGGTCCTGGACCTGCTCGGCTCCGACCTGGATCTGCGCGCCTGGGTCCTGTCCCCCACCGGCCGGCTCATCGCGGGCCCGAAGTCGACGAGCGCGAAGCCGACGGGATCGAAGCCGGCCGGGTCCGTGCCGGCCGGGCCGGCGCTGCCGCCCGACGTGTGCGCGAAGCTCGCGGCGGAGCACCTCGCGGCCGTCCGCACGGGTCGGCGCGGACCGCACCGGGTGCTCGTGGGCCAGACGACGTACTCGCTGTTCCCCATCCGCAGCAACGGCGGCCGCTCTCCTCAGACCACGCAGAAGTCACCGGCGTCCCACGGCTCACCGGCATCGCACGGCTCACCGGTCCCGCCGACCTCCGGAGCATCAAGGGCGTCAGGGACATCAGGGGTGTCAGGGGCATCGGGGCCGTCAGGGGTCTCACCGGTTTCGCGGGATGTGCGCGAGAGCGTTCTGTCGGACTGGCTGCTCGCCGTCGAGGCGGACGCCGGTGAGTGGGAGGACGAGCGCCTCGACCTGCTCCAGGGCGTCACCCAGCTCATCGCGGTCGAGCGGGACCGCCGGGACGCGGCGCGCACGGTGCGTCGGCGCCTGGCGCAGGAGGTGCTGGAACTGGTCCAGACGGGCGCGGCCCCGGCGGAGGTCGCGGCCCGCCTGCGGGTGGCCGCGCCGGTGCTCCTGCCGGGCCTGGGAGCCGCCCCGCACTGGCAGGTCGTCGTGGCCCGCGTCGAGTGGGAGGGCGGCCGTCCGGAGCCGGGCCCGGTCGCCCAGTCGCTCCTGGAGGAGATCCTGGTCGACCCGCTCGCCACCGGCCCCGAGCCCTCCGACCGGATCGCCGTGGCGCACACGGGCGAGGAGGCCATCGCGCTGGTCCCGCTGCCGGCGGTGCCCAACGCGCACGACGGCTCCGAGACGGGCGTCCTCGCCGACGCCCTCCTGGCGGCCGTTCGGGAACCGCTTTCCGCCGGACTCGACGGCGACGGACGGCTCACGGTGGGCGTCAGCGCGGCCGTGCACTCGGCGGAGGGGCTGCGCGGGGCCCTGGAGGAGGCACGGCACGCCCGGCGGGTGGCCGCGGCCCGCCCCGGCCGGGTCTGCGCCGCCGGCCATCAGGAGCTGGCCTCGCACGTCCTGCTGCTGCCGTTCGTCCCTGATGATGTGCGCAGAGCGTTTACCGCACGTCTCCTCGACCCCCTGCGCGACTACGACCGACGCCACCGCGCCGAGCTGATCCCGACGCTGGAAGCGTTCCTCGACTGCGACGGTTCCTGGACCCGCTGCGCCTCCCGCCTGCATCTGCACGTCAACACGCTGCGCTACCGGATCGGACGGATCGAGCAGTTGACGAGCCGTGATCTTTCGCGGCTGGAGGACAAGCTGGACTTCTTCCTGGCGCTGCGCATGAGCTGACAGCGGACCGAACGCTGCTCGCCAGCCGACCGATTGCCGACCGATGGCTGAACGATGGCTGACAGATAGCTGACCGACACCGGTTACTACCCCTTGGTCACCAGGCGTTGAAACCTGTGGGGACGGAGATCCCACGACTTTGTGAAATCCTTCACCCGCCCCCTTGGCCCGGTGCCGCCATTCGTGCTGAGATGCGCGCACCACTCATAGCTCGATGGCGCGCTGGGCCTGTCCTTCGGATCAGGTCGGAGTCGGAGGCACGGTGCCTTGTGTCGCGCCCGCGAGCTGATCCGCAGGACAGGACTTGGGGAGGGCAACGTGGCGTACAGCGCCATGTCCGGTACCGGAACGACCTCAGGTGACGATCCCCTCCAGACCGCGGTATGGCGGTTGCGCTCGCGTGCCTGCTGGGCAGACGCGGTGGCGCTGATCCCGCCCGACACCGCGACAGGCTCGATCCAGCGGGCCGCGCTGCTCGTGGAACGGTGCCTGTACACCGAGCAGGGCTGGCAGGACGCCGAGGACGCGCTGCGCACCGCGGAGGCGCTGGCCCACGACGACGAGGAGCGGGGCGCGGCCGCGTGCGAGCGAGGGCAACTCGCCTACGCGGCAACGCTGCACGGGGTGCGCGACCGGGTGGACGAGGCACGGGCCGCGCTCGGCCGGGCCGCGGCGCTGATCCCGCCGGACGCGGCGGGCCGGGCGCTGCTGGACTTCCGCCGGGGCCTGCTCGCCGAGAACATCTCGCGTTCCCCGCAGGCCGCGAGGGCCGCATACCGGCGCGCCCACACGGCGGCCGCGGCGCACTCGGACTCGCTGCTGCTCTCCTTCACCTGGCGGCACCTTGCCGGACTCGCCCTGCGCGACGGCGAGTTGGCGGAGGCCCGGCACGGCTTCGCCGAATCCCTGCGCATCCGGGAGGAGTTGGGCTACCTGGTGGGCACCGCTCCCGCGCTCGCCTCGCTGGCGGACGCGGAAGTCGAGCCGGAGGCCTCACGGTTGCGGGAGGAGGCAGGCCGACTCTTCCGGCTGCTGGGCGGCGTACCCACCTGGCTGGCAAGGCAGCTGGCACCCCCGACGGCCCCGAGCCCGTCCGGAGTATGAGGAGGGGCGCGCTTCTGCGGCTGGGCTCACGGAGGCCAGTGGAGAGAGCCGCGCAGTGCAGAGGGCGAGTCCACGGCAGGGCGCGGCCGACCGGGTCGCGGGGCCGAAGCGACGGCACTCACAGGCGCAGACGCAGGCGTAGACGTAGACGTGGGGAGGGGCAGGCGGAGAACGGGTCTCTGCGGACGAGGGCGGATCACAGGGCGGGCGCCGCGCGCAACGTGGCCCGACAGGGCCGACAGGGCCGACAGGGCCGACAGGGCCGACAGGGCCGACAGGGCCGAGCGTAACGGGGGACGCCGTATCGCGGCCGGGGCGTCGGGACCTCAAGGTCCCGAGGTCTCGGGGCCTCTGGGCCTCTGGGCCTCTGGGCCTCTGGGCCTCTGGGCGGTAGCCCCGGGGCCGGTCTGTTCAGGCGCCCGCGCCCGCGAAGTGCGCGCGCATCAGCGCCTGCACGGCGTCCAGTTCTCCCGCCGTCAGCGCCTCCAGCAGCGCCATGTGCTCGGCCGCGTCGGCGACGAGATCCGCCCGTCCCCGCCGCTTCGGAGCACCGACCAGCGGCCACTGCGAACGCCGGTGCAGATCCTCGGCGATCCCGACCAACTGCTCGTTGCCGGAGAGGGCGAGCAGCGCCCGGTGGAAGACACGGTCGGCCTCCGCGTAGGTGGCCCGGCAGCCGGAGGCCGCCGCGCGCACGCTCGCCTCGGCGAGGGGCCGCAGCTCCGCCCACCGCTCGGCGGGCACCGTACGGGCGAGCCGCAGCATCACGGGAACCTCGATCAGCGCCCGCACCTCGGCCAGCTCGGCCAGTTCCCGCGTGCCTCGTACGATCACCCGGAACCCGCGGTTGGGGACGACCTCGACGGCGCCCTCCAGCGCGAGCTGCTGCATGGCCTCCCGGACCGGCGTCGCAGAAACCCCGAAGCGTTCGCCGAGCACCGGCGCGGAGTACACCTCGCCCGGCTGCAGCTCCCCGCCCACGAGCGCGGTGCGCAGGGCGTCGAGGATCTGGCCGCGCACGGAGGCCCGCTGGACGACCGGCCGGGGACGCGGAATCGGGATCTCGCTGTGCGTGTGCTCACCGCGCGCGGCGCCCGTCGGGCCGCACCGCTCGCGGTCCGCACCGTCGCCGTACCCGGCGGACTCAACGGACTCGACGGACCCGGCAGGCCCGGAGCCCGGTGATCCGAGCGACCCGCTGCGCGACTGCGCCGGCACCCGGGCACGGCCTTCGACCTGTTGCGGAACCGGTTTCCCCGTACCGGTGGAGCCGTGCGCTCTCTGCTCCACGGGGCCTCCTTACGGCCTTGTCGGTACTTGGGGTCATTACGGCGGGTTGTTACTCGTCCGTCAAGCACCTTAGGCGTAGTGGGCCCCAGTTCAAATCCCAAGGACGCCAGGTAAGGTTAGGCTTACCTTTAATCGCACTCGAAACGGCGGTCCCGGCATGCCCACAGCCCCGTCGATCACAGCCCCGTCGGCCACGGCGGAGGCCTACGCCCGTCTCACGGAGGCCTACCCGGGCCTGACCGTCACGGAGCTGGGTCTTGTGGAACCGTTTCCCCGGGGCGGGGGCTGGGTCTCGGCGGCCGAACTCGCGGAGGGCGGAGCCGCCCTGGAGGCCTTCCTCGCATGGGACGACGAACAGGTCGTCCGCGACTACGGCCGACCGGCACGTCCCGACGTGGTCGCCAGCTTCGGACTGCACCGGTACGCCTGGCCCGCCTGCCTGCTGATCACCGTCCCGTGGTTTCTGCAGCGCCGGGTGCCCCGTTTCCCCGTGACGCACGTCTCGTACGACCGCACCGGCGACGGCATGCAGATGGCCGTCCGCCCGCCGACCTCGTTCGCCTGTCTGCCGGGGGACCCGGCGGCGCTGCTGCCCGGCGCGCGGGTGGTCGCGGACGAGGAGGCGCTGCGGGCGGAGGTGCGGGCGGCGGTGGCCGAGCACCACGAGCCGCTGCTCGCCGGCTTCGGACCGCGGGCCCGGCGGCGCGGCCGGGCCCTGTGGGGCATGGTGACCGACGAGATCGTCGAGGGCCTCTGGTACATCGCCGAGCTGCTCGGCGGGGACGAGCCGGAGCGCGCGCGGCGGGAGCTGGAGCTGCTGCTGCCGGGGGCAACGCAGCCCTACGTCGGTTCCGCGGCCTTCCGTGAGTTGACGGGCCCGGACGGCGAGGCCCTGCCCACCCGGGACCGCGCGAGCTGCTGCATGTTCTACACGGTGCGCCCCGAGGACACCTGCGTCACCTGCCCGCGCACCTGCGACGCGGACCGCGTCAGCAGGCTCACCGCGGCGTCGTCCGCAGGCAATTGAGTAACGCTCAGATACCGCTTCCCCGCAAGTTACCGCTCGTGGGCGGAGGGCCGCGGAGAGTCCCGTAGGATCGCCCCCGAACGAGGCTCCCCAACGGTTACAAGCGATTCACAAATTCCTCACTTGTCACGGGAACTTTCCGTGGAACCACTCGTATGGGTAGTCTTATTCGAACTCAACTCCCGCCCCTCAAGCGGCAGTTCGAGCAGAACGTCGCCTTGGGCATCCCCTTGCACCTCCTTGGCGGCCTCTTGCCCCGAAACCCCCTGAGGGACGGCGGGATTGGGCCACTATGGCGGGCGTTACGCCCTATCCCAATGCAAGGGACCCCAGATGAGACTTACCGACATATCGCTGAACTGGTTGCTTCCGGGCGCCGTACTCCTCCTGGGCATGCTGGCGGCGGTTGCGGTGCTGGCGCGCGGCAAGCGCCCCTCGGGGAAGGACACGAGCGGCGAAGACTCGTGGGAGCGCAGCGAGGAGCGCCGCAGGCGCAAGGAGGCCATATACGGCACAGCCTCCTACGTCCTTCTGTTCTGCTGTGCGGCCGTCGCGGCCGCCCTCTCCTTCCACGGCCTGGTCGGGTTCGGCGAGCAGAACCTCGGTCTGACCGGCGGCTGGGAATACCTGGTGCCGTTCGGCCTGGACGGCGCGGCGATGTTCTGCTCCGTGCTCGCGGTGCGCGAGGCCAGCCACGGTGACGCGGCTCTCGGCTCCCGCATACTCGTATGGACTTTCGCGGGCGCCGCGGCCTGGTTCAACTGGGTGCACGCACCCAGGGGCCTGGACCACGCGGGCGCCCCGCACTTCTTCGCCGGCATGTCGCTCTCGGCCGCCGTCCTCTTCGACCGTGCCCTGAAGCAGACCCGCCGCGCCGCACTGCGCGAGCAGGGTCTCGTGCCCCGTCCGCTGCCGCAGATCCGCGTGGTGCGCTGGGTGCGTGCCCCCCGTGAGACGTACAAGGCGTGGTCGCTGATGCTGCTGGAGAACGTGCGCAGCCTGGACGAGGCCGTCGAGGAGGTCCGCGACGACAAGGCCCGCAAGGAGGAGACCAAGCTGCGCCGTCGCGAGCAGCAGCGGGTCGAGCGGGCGCACCTGAAGGCCATCAGCCGAGGCAACGGACGCTTCCCCGGCCGCGGCGGTGGCGGCGGTGGAAGCCGTCAGGTCGAGGCCCAGGCCGCCCTGGAGCGCGCCACGGCCGAGCGAGTTTCCGCGGAGCCTGCCATAGCGAACTCCGCGGAGCAGCTGCCCCTGCGCTCGCGACCCTCCCTGCAGCCCGCTCGCCACGGTTCCGCTTCCTCCGACTCGTTCACCGTTGATCTCACCGCGGAGGACGACACGATGGCGCTGCCGCGCCTCGACTCCCTGGAGCGCAAGCTCAAGGATCTGGAACAGCAATTCGGCTGATGGACCATCAGATGTGATATGCCGTCAGTCCTAGCGGGAAGGGGGCGCGACCGTGGCGGTCGCGCCCCCTTCCCGTCGGTCGTCAATACGGCGTACGACGCTCACGCGGCCCCGGCGTCCAGCTCGAACCAGACGATCTTTCCGGCGCCGTGCGCCCGAACGCCCCAGGTGTCCGCGAGTGACTCCACCAGGACCAGGCCCCGGCCGTGCGTGCCCTCGTCGGCGCTCTGCGCGCTCTGTGTGCTCGGCCGAGGGCGGCGGGGCGCAGAGTCCCGCACCTCCACCCGCAGACCGGACGGTGAGACGGTGGCCGTCAGGACCGCGTCGTCGTCGGTGTGCACGAGCGCGTTGGTGACGAGTTCGCTGGTGAGCAGTTCGGCCGTCTCCGACCGGCCGGGTTTCCCCCAGTCCCGCAGCAGCTCCCGCAGCGCCCGGCGCGCCTCGGGCACCGCCCGCAGATCCGCCCGCCCGAGTCTGCGGCTCAGCCGGGACGCCCGGTCCTGCTCCACCGTATGGTCGGCTGCGTACTCGGCGGCGCCGTCCGTCGCGCCCTCGCCTGTTTCCCCCGCTGCCCTCGCCGCCCCTGCCGCTGTTCCTGCTGCCCCCGTCTGTCTCGTCGCCGAGGCGCCCGCGATCGTCGTCGGACCGCTTCCTCGTGCCTGCCTCTCCATGACCCCCGCCCGCGTGTCGATGTCGGTTCCCCTCCTGCTCGAACACGTTCACGGGGATCCTTGCCCGGTCGACAGCGGGCCAGTCATGTCGAATCATCAACGACCGGGTGTTCGGCCATGTTCGGCCGGTACTCCGAGACGCTTGCGGGGCGGGCCGTCGGGGCGACCGCAGGGCTGAGGGCACCGTCCGAGCCGCGGTGGAGGTCACCGTCCACGACGACCGGGCCCTGGTACAGGCGTGTCCGGAGGGGTCAACACGCCTGTACATGCGTCGTGTGCGTGGAGTGGGGTGTGCGGCGGATGTGCCGGTGGCCGTGTCCGTTCGGCACGGGCCGGCCGAGCCGGTGCCGCTCGATCCGGGCTCGCCGACGGCGCATCATCCGTCCGCGACCGACTGCAGGTGGAGAACGCCCCAGGTGGACGCGCTGGTCGACGATGGGCGGGGCGAATGCCCGGGGAGCGGACGAGCCGACGGAGGGAAGCGGCGAGCGACTCCGGTCGCCACGGTGAGCGGCCCGGTTTCCGGGCGGAGGGGACGCCGCACGACGGCGCGGGCGTACCCGTGCAGGGCGCGCGCCCGCGCACCCGGCCCCTGACGGGCGCTTCCCCCGCGAGCGGTGGTGAGCCGGCGCATCCGCGCTTCGCGGCGGCCCCCGACCTGTCCGTCCCCCACACCTTCGAGCCTACGCGCCCGGGCCGGACACCGACCGCCGGGCATGGGCCAGTTGAACGATTCGCCCCTGTCGATCCGGCCGTACTCGGGTAAGGGGAGGGGCAGTTGGTGCTGGCATAGGGAGGGAACGGGGTGTCCGCGTGATCACGAGGACGACCCGTCCGACGGTGAGTTCGAGGGGAGTGGTCCGGTCCCCCCGACAGCCAACTCTCGTACAACAAAGCCTCTTTCGTCGAGATGTCGAGGCGTCGACACAGAGAGGCGTCGACGGTCGCGGCGGAGGCGAATCCGGCTGCCGGAGACCTCCGCCGCACCGCACGTCGCGTCTGGCCGCGACTTTGGCCGGAATCCGCCGGTCCTCATCCGGGACCGGCCAAACGGGTCGGAGGAGGTCGGCTGCGGTTCGGCAGCGCCCCGAAGGGGCGCGGGGAACTGCGCGACCAGCCACGACGCCGCCGCAGCGAAAAGACGGCACATCGCGGCACATCCAGCGGAGCGCTCAGCTGCCCTCGGCTCCCGTCGTGCCGATGTGGAAGATCTTGTGGCCGCGGGTCATGTCGACGATGAGCCTGGTCGTCTGGTTGCCGCCCCAGGTGAGGGTGACGACGGCCTCCGTGTAGTTCGCCGTGCCGTTGTCCGTGACCTTCCACGCGAGCGGGACGTTCTGGGCCCGCAAAACGCCGTTGGCGTTGTTCTCGTCCTCCCACGCCGTCAGTTCCTTCTGGAAGGCCGGGGTGAGGTAGTGCTTGCGGAGTTCGTCCTCGAGTCCACTGCCGCCCTCGTCCGTTGCCGCGTCGATGTAGGCGCCGTAGAAGTCCGCGATGCGGGTGATGTTGTCGGACGGCTTGCCGCTGACGCTGCGCGGGCTGCCCGCGGACGCCTGGGCCGTCACCCCGAGGCCGAGCGCCAGGGCGAGGCCGGCGGCCAAGGCGCTGCGCCGAGGGGTGGCGCGGAGACGGGCGGTGCGGAGACGGGTCGTGGGCTTACCGGTCTTGCCGGTCCCGCTGGTTATGCCGGTCTCGCTCGTCTTGCTGGTCATGTGCGTGTTCCCCGTGTGTCTCGAATGACTGTCCGGTGGCTGAATGGGCGCGCGGGGTCGCCGCCCTCCCGACCCCCGTGGCGGGAGGGCGGCGACCCCGGCTTTTCTCAGTGGTCGGTCGTCAGTGGAGCTTGTTGACGGCTGTGACGGTCGTCTTCTTGAATGCCTTCACCGGGGCGTCCCCGAAGTCGCCCAGCTGGCCCCAGTCCACGACGGTCACCGTCGTGCCGTCCCGGCCGACGGAGAGGAGGCGGATGTCGGTCGCGCCCCAGGACGTCTCGGTGTGCAGGCCGTAGACGTGCGCGCCCTCTTCGACCTTCAGTTTCCCGTAGTCCTTCAGCGTGGCCTCGACCTCCGGGTCCGCCTCCTCGATCCATCCGGCGCAGGACTTGATGTCCTGGTTGATCCGTGCATACCGGCCCTTCGCCGCGCTGACGCTCGACAACTCGACGCTGACTTGACGGGCGCTGGTGTCGAGATCGGTACGGAAGTCCCGGTACCAGGAGTCCCGGCCGTCGCCCAGCGCCATTCCGAGGCAGGGGTCGACCTCCACCTCGGGCGACGCGCCGGCGGTGATCGCGCCGGCCGTCCAGGACGAGGCGGCGTGCGGTGGCAGGTCGGTGGCCGAGAGGAAGCCGGGCGGCCGCGGGACGGTGGCGCCGGCCGGTGCGGCGAGCACGGTTCCGAGGGCGAGGCCCGCGGCCGTGAGTGCGGTGAGCCCGGTGAGCATGGCGGCTCGGGTGCGCTTGGGCATGGGTGTCCCCCGTGAGTGAGTGCATGAGTGCTCGGTGCGGATTCAGATACGGGTGCAGATGCGGTGCAGCTGCGGATCGTCGCCGTGGGGGCGGTCGGGTGGTCGGTCCGTCCGGCCTGGTCGGTGCGACACCAAGAGCATCGGCCGTCCGCACCGCCCGCTGCAACGGTCTACGCCCGATCGGCCACGGTGGAACCATCCCAGCCCAGCTGACGTGCAGGTATATGGGCGCCTGGGATGACCGCCCGGGCCGGACGAGCACGGGGGAACGGTGTCGACCGACGACGGTGTGGGCGATGTGACGGAGTTCGCGGCGCTGCTGACAGAGCTGAAGGGGCGCACGGAACGCAGCTATGGCTCCCTCGCGCGGCGGCTGGGCATGAACACCTCCACGCTGCATCGGTACTGCGCCGGGGAAGCGGTTCCACAAGATTTCGCGCCCGTGGAACGGCTCGCCGAGTTCTGCGGGGCGACGCCGGAGGAGCGCCTCGAACTGCACCGGCGATGGCTGCGAGCGGTGGCGGCACGACAGCGACCGCGGGCCACGACTACTACCGCTACGGACGCTCCAGAAACATCTGAGACTTCGGAAACCCCGGAAACATCGGAAGCCCCGAAACCGTCGGAAACATCGGAGTCGTCGTCGGAAACTCCGGAACCGGATGTGAAACAAGCACCGCACCGCCGCTGGTACCGGCGTCGGCGCACCACGGTCCTCGTCAGTGTCGCCTGCGCGCTCCTCGCCACACTCGGCACGCTGTCCGCACTGCCCGGCGGCGGCCACCCGACGGGCTCCGACGATGCGTCGCGGTCCGCGGGGCCCTCCGCCGACCCGTCCGGTACGACGGCCCGACGCGCCTCCCCCACGCCCACCGCGTCCCTCAACCCCCGTGCGGGCGCAGACGTGGGCTCAACCTCACCCGGATCCGGCCAGGGCTCCACTCCCGGCAGAACCTCCCCCTCCGCGAACGCCGCCCCGGGCGGCGGCAAGGCCTCGGCCCCCGTCACGGGCGTACCGCTCACCTGGACCGCCGACTCGCAGGTCTGGGCGCAGGGCTGCGGTCACGACTACGTCATCGACAAGCCGCCGGCCCAGGTTCCGCCGCCCCCGGCGGAGCAGGACGCCGGACCCTGGGCATCGGCCCAGGGCGCGGTGCACGGCCGGGAGACCAACGTGGAGATCTCGGTGCAGGGCCGTAGCTCCACGGCCGTCGTCCTGACGGCGTTGCGCGTGCGGGTCGTCGGCCGTACCGCACCGGTATCGGGCACGGCGTACGCCATGGACCAGGGCTGCGGCGGCTCGCTGAGCAAGCGTTACTTCGCGGTCGACCTGGACAAGGACCGCCCCGTCGCGCACTCGGTCGCCGGAAACGACTCGGGCACGCCGATCCCGGCGGTGAGTCTGCCCTACCGCGTGTCCAGCGAGGACCCGGAGGTGCTGCTGGTCACGGCGCGGACCGAGTCGTGCGACTGCAACTGGTATCTCGAACTCGACTGGTCCTCGCAGGGCCGCACCGGCACGGTCCGCATCGACGACCACGGCCGTCCGTTCCGCACGAGCAGTATCAAGGGCCTGCCCCGTTACTGGTACGGCACGGACAACGGGGAGCGCAAGTGGGTCCCGACCACGGGCTGACCCCGAAACTCCCACCACTCCCGCCCCTCCTCCCCCATGCCTGCCACACCCACCACACCCGCCCTACGGCCGGGGCATGTGGCGCAGGTTGGAGCGGGCCATCTGGAGCATGCGTCCTACGCCGCCGTCGAGAACGATCTTCGAGGCGGACAGCGCGAAACCGCTCACCATGTCGGCGCTGATCTTCGGCGGGATGGACAGGGCGTTGGGGTCGGTGACGACGTCGACGAGGGCCGGGCCCTTGTGCCGAAGAGCATCCTTCAGCGCGCCGACCAGTTGCTTGGGCTTCTCGACCCGCACGCCGTAGGCGCCGCAGGCGCGGGCGACGGCGGCGAAGTCAGGGTTCTTGTTGGTGGTGCCGTACGAGGGCAGACCGGCGACCAGCATCTCCAACTCCACCATGCCCAGTGAGGAGTTGTTGAAGAGAATGACCTTCACCGGCAGGTCGTGCTGGACGAGCGTCAGGAAGTCGCCCATCAGCATGGTGAAACCGCCGTCGCCGGACATCGAAACGACCTGTCGGCGACGGTCGGTGAACTGGGCGCCGATCGCCATGGGCAGCGCGTTCGCCATCGAGCCGTGGGAGAAGGAACCGATCACACGACGTCGGCCGTTGGGCGTGAGGTAACGCGCGGCCCAGACGTTGCACATCCCGGTGTCCACCGTGAACACGGCGTCTTCGTCGGCGAGTTCGTCGAGGACGGAAGCGACGTACTCCGGGTGGATGGGAACGTGTTTCTCGACTTTCCGTGTGTACGCCTTCACCACCCCCTCCAACGCGTCGGCGTGTTTCTTCAGCATCCGGTCGAGGAAACGCCGGTTCTCCTTGACCCGCACCCGAGGGATGAGACAGCGCAGGGTCTCGCGTACATCGCCCCACACGGCGAGGTCCAGCTTCGAGCGGCGGCCGAGGTGTTCGGGCCGGACGTCGATCTGGGCGACCTTCACGTCGCCGGGGAGGAAGGCGTTGTACGGGAAATCGGTTCCGAGCAGGATCAGCAGATCGCACTCGTGGGTGGCCTCGTAGGCGGCGCCGTAGCCGAGGAGCCCGCTCATCCCCACGTCGTACGGGTTGTCGTACTGGATGTGTTCCTTGCCGCGCAGCGCATGACCGATCGGGGACTTGATCTTCCCGGCGAACTCCATGACTTCGGCGTGCGCGCCCGCCGTGCCGCTGCCGCAGAAAAGAGTGACCTTGCCGGCCGCGTCGATCATCTCGACGAGTGCCTCGATCTCGGCGTCGCCGGGGCGGATAGTGGGGAGCGTGGTGACGAGAGCGGTTTCGACGGCTTTCGCGGGGGCGGGCCGGTCGGCGATGTCGCCGGGGAGGGACACGACGCTCACGCCGCCGCGCCCGACCGCGTTCTGGATGGCGGTGTGCAGCAGCCGTGGCATCTGATCCGGGCTGGAGATCAGCTCGCTGTAGTGGCTGCACTCGCGGAACAGCTGGTCGGGGTGGGTCTCCTGGAAGTAGCCCAGCCCGATCTCGCCGGAGGGGATGTGCGAGGCGAGGGCGAGCACGGGCGCCATGGAGCGGTGGGCGTCGTAGAGGCCGTTGATGAGGTGGAGGTTGCCGGGTCCGCAGGAACCCGCGCAGGCGGTGAGCTTCCCGGTGATCTGGGCTTCGGCGCCGGCCGCGAAGGCAGCCGTCTCCTCGTGGCGGACGTGGATCCACTCGATGGCCGAGTTTCGCCGCACCGCGTCCACCACAGGGTTGAGACTGTCCCCCACGACTCCGTAGAGGCGCTTCACCCCCGCCCGGACGAGGATGTCGACGAACTGTTCTGCGACGTTCTGCCTGGCCATGGATCGACGCACCCCTTCGGTCTCCTCGGGTCCATCCCTCCACAGTGGCCGCGACGGCGCGTTCACGCCTCCCAGACGGCCGCCGCAGTGCGGTCGTCGGCGTAGCCCTTCACTCTCACCTGGGTGTCGGCGAGGAAGGCCGCGAGTCCTGGCGGGGTGGGCCCGGACCAGCGATCCGTCAGGTGCGCGGACAGGTCGGGCTCGCCGCGCAGGGGTTCGGCGAGACCGCCGGTGCACATGAGGAGCGTGTCACCCGGTCGGGCTACGGAGGCGCGGAAGCGGAAGGGTTCCCGGGGCGGTTCGGGATCGGGGTCGTAGGGGTTGGGGGGTGTGGGGATGCCCAGGTCCATCGTCAGGCGGTCGCCCTCGGGCGTCTCGGCCGGGAGGGAGCCGAACCCGACGACCGGCTCGCCGACGACCTCGCCCACCCGGGGCTCGATGTCCCGCCACACGCCGCCGCGCAGCCGGAACAGTCCGCCGGCGCCGACGCCGAAGAAGACGCGCGTACGGCAGTCGGGGTCGGCGGGCAGGAGCAGGCAGCGCAGGGTCGCCGCGTACTCGTCCGGTTCCAGGCCCTGTTCGGCGGCGCTGGCGCGGAGCCGTCCGAGGCTGCGGTCGGTGAGCCGGTGCAGGCCGGACTTGAGGTCGCCGCGCCGGGCAGCCCTTATGTCCTCGGCGAGCCGGACATGGCTGCGGCCCACCGCCCGCCCGATCCACCGGCACACCTCGGCGGCCGCCCTATGGGCACCCGGGGTCGCCCTGGCGCCGGTGGCCATGGCGACCAGGATCAGCGCGTGCTCGCCCGAGCCGAAGCGGGCGGTGAGGAGCGAGTCGCGGCGCGGCTCCCCGCGGTACCGCGCGGAGTCCCCGCGCACGGACGCGGCCCGCAGCGCGAGGGCCCCGTACCGGGCGCCGTCCAGAACGGTGTCGGCGACCAGATCGTCCAACTCGTTCGGATCGGCGGGCGGAAGAGCGGTGGGCTCGGCGTCGTAGGTGGGCGGCCCGGACCCGACGTAGTCCTTCGGGTTCGAAAGAGGCGGGTGGGCCGGCAGGGCCGGGAGGGAGGGGGAGGAGGGGACGGAAGGGAGAGCGGGGAGGGCCAGGACGGTGGGGGGATGGTCGTACTCGGAGGCGGGAGCGCGTTCGGGGGCGGGCGGGGTGAAGGGGGCCGCCTCGCCGTGCGTGGAGGCCGTGGGGGCGGTCGGGGGCGGCGGCGCATGGGCAGGAGCAGGCGGCGTCACGGGCACGGGCGGCGGCACGAGGGGTGCGGTCGAGGGCCTGGGGGGTGTGGCCGCCGAGACGACGGGCGGGGCGGACGCCGCCGGTGCGGTCGATGGCCCGGATGCGGCCGGTGGCCCGGGTTCGGAGGTCGCCGACGGTCTCTGCGTGAGCGTGCCGTCGCCGGTCGTGGAGCGGACCGGGCCGTGGGGCGCGCGCTCGGCGAACCCCGGCGGCAGCGGACCGGGCGGAAAGTTCGTGGGCCCGGGCGGCGTATCCGACGGCGGCTCCCAGGGAGCGCGGTGCCGGTGCGGCGGACGGGTGCCCGGGGCGGCGTCGCCGTCGCGGTCGCCTTCAACGTCAGCGTCGGCTGGGGCGGCAGCGGCAGACGCAGCGGCCGCACCCGAGCTGACGCCGATGCCGGTACCGATGCCGATGCCAGCGCCGGCGCCGACGGACCGCTCGGCGTCGTCGGGCTCGGCCCTCCGGCCGACGTCCCCGACGTCCCCGACGTCCCGCCCCGGGCCGGAGCCCGCATGGCGCTCTGCGTCGGAACCGGTTTCCGGACCGGCGCCCCACCCGAGATCCCCCCTGACGTCGTGCCAGGCGACGCCTTCGGGGTCGGCGACGGTGTCCTCGATGTCGTCGGACCCGACAGCGAAGCGGCCCCGAGGTTGCGGAACAGCGCTACCCGACGGCTGTGACGCCACCCCCGGCATCGCGTCCTGCGGGGAACCCCACCAGTCGGTCCGCGCGCCGGGACCAAGCCCCGCCTCGCGCGGCGACGGCACCCTGACGGCGGGGCCGACGGCTTCCTCGTCGTCCGGGTCGCCTGCCGAGTCCCTGGTGACGGCCGCGGTGTCCCGCCGTCCCGCCGGATCTCTGGCACCGCCCCCTTCAGGCGCCCCCGCTCCGACGCCGTCCCCCGCGTCCGCGCCCGCGTCTGCATCCGCGCCGACGCCCGCCGTCCCGTCGCCGGAGCGCACCGCTCCCGCGGCCGAGGCGAAACGGTCGTCCAGGGAGTCGGTGGCGGGCGCGGGCCCCGTGTCCTCGGTGGAGTCGTCGTACAACTGCCCCCACCAGTCGTCCTCGTGACCGGTGGCCCTTCCCCCCTGCTGGCTCATGCCCCTAATTGTCCACCGCACGGGCCATATGAAAACGGGGCATCAGGAAAATGCGTCGCGGCACGGGTATCGCACAGCATGTCGAGCGACGCCCGGAACAGCAGTGCGACGCGCGGTGCGAGAGGCGTCGCCGGACGGTTCCACCCCCCACGGGAGAACCGTCCGGCGACACGGGTGACCCCGGCTCAGATCCCCTGCGCCCCTGCGCGTCATGAGCCCGGATCACGTTCTCGACAGACCTCGGCACCTCGACGTCGTGGTCGATCGGCCCGAGTGTCCCCGGCGTTCCTGGAGATCCGCTGTGGATGATCAGTGGATGATCACATGTTCCCGCCGTGGCCACACCTTGGCAGAGTGACCGGCGGTACGGCGATGATGTACGACGGCGGGTTTACGCCGTGGCTGTTTCCCGCCAATCACGGATGTAGAAAACGGATACAGGACGGATACCGGAGGAACGGCAGCCGATGCTGGGAGCGATAGGGCTCGCCGAAACACATGAATCGGCGTACCGCGCACTGGTGTCCGTGGGCGCGGCCGACGTGCCCGATCTCGCCCGCCGACTGACCCTCGGCGAGCACGACACGGAACGCGCGCTGCGTCGGCTGGAGCGGCACGGACTCGCCGCTCAGTCCTCGGGCCGTCCCGGACGCTGGGTCGCCGCGCCGCCGGGCGTCGCGCTGGGCGCGCTGCTCACCCAGCAGCGTCACGAGCTGGAGAAGGCGGAACTGGCGGCGGCCCTGCTCGCCGAGGAGTACCGGGCGGCCGCGGCCGAACCCTCGGTGCACGATCTGGTCGAGGTGGTGACGGGCGCCGCCGCCGTCGCCCAGCGCTTCCTGCAGATCCAGCTCGGGGCGAGCGACGAGGTGTGTGCGCTGGTCACCGGCACGCCGGTGGCCGTGAGCGGGAGCGAGAACGACGCCGAGGAACAGGCCGCGGCCCGCGGGGTGCGCTACCGCGTCGTACTGGAACGGGCGGCGCTCGACCAGCCCGGCGGTATGACGGAGCTGACCGCCGCGCTGGGCCGGGACGAGCAGGTCCGGGTGGTGGACGAGGTGCCGACCAAGCTGGTGGTCGCCGACCGCTCGCTCGCCCTGGTGCCGCTGACCGGGCGCTCGGCGGAGCCGGCCGCGCTGGTGGTGCACGCCAGCGGGCTGCTGGAGTTGCTGTCGGGCCTGTTCGAGTCGGTGTGGCGGGACGCGCTGCCGCTGCGCCTGGGCGCGGCCGGCGTCGCCGAGCAGGAGCCGGACGCCCCCGACGCCGCCGACCTGGAGATCCTGTCCCTGCTGCTGGCCGGGATGACCGACGCGAGCGTCGCCAAACAGCTCGACCTGGGACTGCGGACCGTACAACGCCGGGTGAAGCGGCTGATGGAGTTGACGGGAGTCACGACCCGACTGCAGCTGGGCTGGCACGCCTACGAGCGCGGGTGGGTGACCCGGGACCGCTGACGGCACCGGCGCGACCCTCCCGGCGGTAGGTCTTGACCTGCGTGTTCTCTCCGGCTCAGGCACCCTGGGCAGATGGGAGTGTGGGAACTCCTGCTGGTCGGACTGGTCATTCTGCTCGGCCTGTGCGGAGTGCTGGTGCCCGGTGTGCCGGGATCGTGGCTGGTGTGGGCCGCGGTCCTGTGGTGGGCGCTGGAGGATCCACGGCCGGTCGCCTGGGCCGTGCTGGTCGGCGCCACGGTCGCCCTGCTGCTGTCCCAGGTGGTGCGCTGGGCGCTGCCGCCCCGCCAGTTGCGCACGAGCGGCGCGACCCCTCGGATGGGGGTGTACGCGGGGCTCGGCGCGCTCCTCGGCTTCGTCGTGCTCCCCGTGTTCGGCGCGATCCCCGGCTTCATGGGCGGCATCTACCTCTGCGAACGCCTCCGCCTGGGCAGCCCCGGCGAGGCCCGGGCAGCCCTGCGCACGGCGATGCGCTCGGGCGGCTGGAGCATCCTGGCGGAACTGTTCGCCTGCCTGCTGATCGCGGGGGCGTGGCTGGGGGCGGTGGTGTGGGGCTGACGTCGGCGTGGAGCTGAGCTACGACCGCTGACGCACGACCGCTGAGGTACGACCGCTGACGTAGGACCGCTGACGTAGGACCGTCCCCGCTGACCGTCCCGGCCGAACGAGTCGGTCCGAACGACTCGGCCGGGACATTCGGCCCTGTCACCTCGCAGAATCCTCCGGAAACGCCCCCAGCGCCCCCTCCAGCGTCAGCAGGCTCACCTTGCGGTCCAGGCCGCCCGCGTAGCCCGTCAGGGAGCCGTCCGCGCCGATCACTCGGTGGCAGGGGCGCACGATCAGCAGCGGATTCGCGCCGATCGCCCCACCGACGGCGCGTACGGCCATCCGCGAGGCGCCGATGCGCGCCGCGACCTCGCCGTACGTCGTGGTGACCCCGTAGGGGACGGAGTCGAGGGCGGCCCACACCCGCTCGCGGAAGGCGGTGCCCTCGCTGCGCAGCGGAAGCCGGAACTCCTTCAGGCCGGCGGCGAAATAGGCGTCGAGCTGTTCCTCGACGGAGCGGAAGGGGCCGGGATCGCGCAGCCAGCCGTCCTGGACGGACCGTCCGCCCTTCTGACCAGGCACGGAGAGGGAGGTCAGCGCTCCGTCCGGGTCGGCGGTGAGCAGCAGGGGCCCGAGCGGACTCGCCACGTTGGTCCAATAGGTCAAGCCGTCGGTCGGCGCGTCGGCCCGGTCGCGGGTCAGGTCGTCGGCCCGGTCGCGGGACCGGTCGTCGGTCAGGTCGTCGGTCATCGTTCCTCCGCGGCGCGCAGGTGGTGCAGGGCGTAGGTGCGCCAGGGGCGCCAGGTGTCGGGGACGTCGGTGCCGGGCGGCGCGACGTCGGGGTCGCCGAGGGCGCGGGCGCGGATCGCGGCAACGGTACGCGCGTCCAGGCCGGGCAGCGCGAGCAGCGCCTCCTGGGCGTCGTCCCGGTCGATGCCCGGGTCCAGCCGGACGGTGCCGTCGGCGAGGGCGGCGGCCAGCGCGCCCAGGGGCCCGGCGGGCTCGGACTGCGCCAGGACGGCCGGCTCGGGGAAGAGGTGGGTGAGGGTGCCGCAGGGCGCGTCGAGGGCCTTGCCGTAGGCGCGGACCAGCCGTTCCGCCTCCACCCGCCCCACGAGCGCCCGCACCGCCTGTTCCTCCGGGTCGGCGGTCCCCGGCGCGCGCAGCCCGGGCCGGACGGCGACCAGCGGGGCGAGCCGCGGATCGGCGCCGAGCCGGTCGTCGACGGCGTACGGGTCGGCGTCGAGGTCGAACAGCCGTCGCAGCCGCTGGACGGCGGTGGTGAGGTCGCGGGGGTCGGTGAGGTGCAGCCGGGCGTCGAGCCAGCCGCCGGGATGGACGGCCGAGGCGGGACCCGAGGCCGCCCGGCCCGTGTCGCCCGCCCGTTCGTCGACGGCGACGATGCCCGTGCCGTACGGCAGCCGCAGCGTGCGGCGGTAGGTGCGCCGGCCGTCCGGCCCGCTCACCTCTTCCACCCCGGCCACGGCCTCCCGCCGCAGCAGATCGAACACGGTGCCCGCGTGGTAGGGGCCCCGGTGGGCGAGCCGCAGCGGGATCCCGGCGGACGGGGTGGCGCTGCGGCGGTCGGCGCGCACGGCGGCCCGCAGTTCGGTGGGGGTCGCCGCGTACACGGCCCGTACGGTGTCGTTGAACTGGCGCACACTGGCGAACCCGGACGCGAAGGCGATCTCGGTGACCGGCAGGGCGGTCGTCTGCAGCAGGACCCGCGCGGTGTGCGCACGCTGGGCGCGAGCGAGGGCGACCGGTCCCGCGCCGAGCTCGGCGGTGAGCTGTCGCTGCACCTGACGGGCGCTGTAGCCGAGCCGTACGGCGAGCCCGGCCACACCCTCCCGGTCGACGACTCCGTCGCCGATCAGCCGCATCGCCCGGCCCACGACGTCGGCGCGTACGTTCCACTCCGCCGAGCCCGGCACGGCGTCCGGACGGCACCGCCGACAGGCCCGGAAACCGGAGCCCTGCGCGGCGGCCGCCGTCGCGAAGAAACGCACGTTGTGGCGTTTCGGCGTCACGGCGGGACAGCTGGGCCGGCAGTAGATGCCGGTCGTCTCGACGGCGAAGAAGAACTCGCCGTCGAACCGGGCGTCCCGGCTGCGCACCGCCTCGTAACGGGTTTCCTGGTCCGCCACGAGTCCCGTCGTCGCTCCCGTGATCACCCCTGTCGTCACTCCCGTCATCAGTCCCTTCATGGGTCCCAGTCTTCGCCCACCGGAGAAACCGTGCTAGCGGAAATCGGACGTGACGCTGGCGTCAGCGCTGGCGCTGACCCTGGCGGTGGCGCGGACGTCGGAATCGGCGTCGGCGTCGGCGTCGGCGCGATGTCGATGACGATGACGATGACGAGGGTGTGAGGGCAGCGGGGTGTGAGGGTGAAGGCGGCGGTAACGAGGTAACCGGTTACCTCGTTACCGACGCAAACTGGTTACCGCCGCACTCGCGGAAAGCGGTTACCGAGTTACCGAGTCACCCGGCGAATCCGCGTTACCAGGAACGCTCGTCAGCCCCGCCGAATTGCCGGGGCGGTTCCGGTCGCCACGGACCCCGCCCCCTCTTCGCCTCGCCCGCCGCCCGGCCTTCCGCCTGCTTGCGCTTCCAGTCCTGACGAACGCCGGCGCGCATACGGGCGTCGGACTTGGCGACGATCCACTGGTTCTCCCGGACGAGCTTGCGGTAACTGTCCAGTCGTCGCAGCGGCAACTCCCCCTCCTCGACGGCCGCCAGCACCGCGCATCCCGGCTCGGACTCGTGCGCGCAGTCGTGGAACCGACAGTCCCGGGCGAACTCCTCGATCTCCGAGAAGACCTGTCCGACCCCGCCGCCGGCGTCCCAGAGGCCGACGCCGCGCAGCCCGGGCGTGTCGATGAGGACGCCTCCGCCGGGCAGCGTCAGCAGGTTGCGGGTCGTGGTGGTGTGCCGCCCCTTGCCGTCCATGTCACGGGTGGCCTGCACGCCCATCACGTCCGCGCCGACGAGCGCGTTCGCGAGCGTCGACTTGCCCGCACCGGACGCGCCGAGGAGCACGGAGGTACCGGTCCCGAGGAGCGCGGCGAGTTCCACGACGCCCTCGCGTTCGCCCTCCCGAGCGCACACGGTGAGCACGGGCACGCCGGGTGCGCTGGTCGCGACGTCCTCGACGAGATAGGACAGCGCCACCGGGTCGGGCACCAGGTCGGCCTTGGTGAGCACGACGACGGGCTGTGCTCCGGACTCCCAGGCCAGGGCGAGAAAACGTTCGACACGGCCGAGGTCGAGTTCGACGGCCAGGGACATCGCGACGACGGCGTGATCGACGTTGGCGGCGAGGATCTGTCCCTCGGACCGCTTGGAGGAGGTGGAGCGGACGAACGCGGTACGGCGCGGCAGGAGTGTCCGCACGTATCGCGGGTCGGCGCTCTCGGGGTCGACGGCGACCCAGTCCCCCGTGCACACGACCTTCATCGGGTCCCGGGGCACGACGAACTCGGTGTCGGCCCGGACGATGCCGGCCTCCGTGACGACGTCACACAGGCCGCGGTCGACGCGAACGACACGGCCGGGCAGGAGACCCCGCTCGGCAAAGGAAGCGAAATCGGTTTCCCAGCCCTCGTCCCAGCCATAGGCGGCGAGAGGGTGCGACGAAACCGAAGAGGAGGAGAGAGACGAGGAGGAGAAAGACAAGGAAAACCCTTCACAGGGCGCAGCCCGGCCATTGCTCACGTACTCGAGACACGCGCATGCGCAAGACGCCCAGAAGCGTTTGCGTACGCACAGTCGAAGAAGTGGTCAGCCGGAGACCGCGGAGATGGAGTGAACGAACGTCTGGTCGCTGCGCACAGCGCCCCTCAAGGCGACAGTCATCGGTCACACCTCCCGGTTCCTCATACGGCTGACAGCGGCGGCCGTCGGCCCCGCTCAAGACTCACTCAGAGTACGGACGCCCCAAGCCGGACGCCACCCAATTCCGGCTTCGGGGAAAGGAAGAAACAACGGGAAAGCGGGTGGCAGGGTCGACCGGTGTCGACCCTGCCACCCGCACCTCTGCGGCTTGTTCCGTCCGGCAACCGGTTTCAGCGGCTGTCGCTCAAGAGCCCGTGCACGGCTGCCCGTTGAGGGTGAAATCATCCGGTTCGGAGTTCTTGGACTGCCAGGATGCGAGGAAGCCGAACGAGAGCGTGCCGTTGGCCGCGACGGACCTGTTGTAGTCGGCTGCGGTCGCGGTGACGCGGGAGCCGTTCTGGGCGACGTTCGCGTCCCACATCTGGTCGACCCGTTGGCCGTCGTGGAAGGACCAGGCCACGCGCCAGGCGTCGAGAGCGTCGACGGTGGTGACGGTGACGGTCGCCTGGAAGCCCTCCGGCCACTGGTTGACGAGGTCGTACGTGACCTCGCAGAGCGCCCCGCCCTCGCTGCCCCCGCTTCCGGTGCCGGCGGTGGCGGTGGACGAGGAGGTGCCCTGGGGCTCGGGATCGGGCTTGCCGGAGTCGGCGTTGCCGGTCGACTCCGGGGTGCCGCTGGCGGAGGGCCGCGGCGCGGACGAGGACGGCGTGGCGGAGGCGGCGGGAGTGACGGTCGGCAGGGAGACGCCGGGTCCGGCCACCGGGGTGCTGTCCGTGGGGCCGGTCTGGGCCACGCTGTCACTGCCGCTGCCGCCGGGCATCATCGAGACGCCGAGCGCCAGCCCGGAGACGAGGACGGCGGCGACGAGAAGCCCGTTGCGCAGCGAGCGTGCCCGGCCGGCGGCGGCATGCGCGGCCGCGCTCTCGGGGTCCGGCGCGTCGGGACGTCCGGCGCCGAGACGCACCTCGGCGGCCCGGCGACGGCGTTCGAGGTAGGCGAGGCCGCCCCAGCCGATCACGCCCTGGGCGAGCGCGGCGGGCAGCCCGCCCCCGTGCAGCCGCAGACAGGCGGCCGCCTCCGCACACCCGACGCAGGTGGCGAGATGCCGGGAGAGGTCGGCAGGCGTGTCGGCGGCGGGCGAGCGGGTGACGGCGTCCAGGAGCCGGACGTAGCTGCTGCACTCCGCGTCCATCGGCGTGTCGAGATGGTTGCGGTGGCAGCGGTCCCGGAACAGCCCGCGGACCTGGTTCAGCTCCTCCACCGAGGAGGTCGGGTCCAGGCCCTGTCGGCGGACCACGGCATGCAGCGGCAACGCCTCCACCTCGGCCAGCCACAGCAGGGCGGCGTCCGGTTCCTGCATGTCGCGCAGGCCGCGCAGGGCGATCGGACGGCTCAGGGGCGGTCCGACGTACCGTGCGGCCTTGCCGGAGTTGAGCCACAGGCGTAGATCGGGGTCGAGTCGATGGCCATGTCCCTGGGCCTCCCAGGCGGCCGCCGTGCTGCGCACGGCGGTCAGCAGCAGGGGGATCCGGGGCAGTCGGGACGAGCGACGGCCGGCGCCGCGCGCGGTATCGTCCTCGGCGGCGCGGGCCTCGCGTATGCCGAATGCGAACGCCTCACGGGCCAGTTGATTCGCCGCGGTCGAGCCGGACGTGCACAGGTCGGCGTACGAGAGGACGGCGTCCCAGCACTCGGAGAACAGTGCGGCCTCGGCGGCGTCCTTCGGGGTCGGCAGGTCGGGCATGAGTCTCCTGCATCCACAAGCGAGGTCAACTCACCATGACGGCAATGGAGTTGGGGGGAACCTCGCGGCAGGGGCAGAGCTTTTCACGTTTCCAACACAACTGACAAGCGCCCTGTTCAGATGTCTTGTCAAGGCGCACAACAGGACAGCAGGACAGAACGACAAGGGCGGCCGCGCCCCGTACTCCGGCCTTCTGTACGGACGCGGACCGCCCTGCGCTCAACGTTGGCACACTGTTTCCACAACGGTTTCGACAACGTCCGCGGAGGCAGCCTCCGACACTCGTTTCGAAACCGGTTCCCAGCCGGTTTCGGGTACTCGGCGACCACGTGGCCTCCGCCCCCGGTACTACACGGGTGCCGCGTCCTGTGCCGGAAGGCTGTCCATGAAGGAGCTCACGGAGAACACCGCGCGGCCGGGTCCGGGCTCGCCGTAGCCGGGCGGCGAGGAGAGACCGAACTCGTCCATCGTGGCGCGATAGGCCTCCAGCAGCCGGATGTGGTACTCCAGCGGCGCACCCTGCGGGTTGGCCTTGCCGAGCGGGGTCGTGGGCTCCGGGCACCAGGTGGTGAAACGGGGCGTGATGCCCTGCGACATGAAGAAACGCAGGCCCTCGGTGGTGGAGGCGATCGCCTCGTCGACGGTCGTGAAGCCGAACGGCTCGGCCATCTCCACCCCCGCGACGAAGTTGGGGATGACATTGCGCGCGCCGAAGATCTCCGCCGAGTCGAGGATCCGCTTGTGCCACTCGTCGCGGCCGACGTAGCGCTCCTTGCCCGGGCAGTACAGCTCGAACAGCCGGCGGTCCCACACCTCGTAGTTGGGGTGGTAGATCTGCACCCCGTAGTCCTTGAACCGCTGCACGTCGTCACGGGGCAGCGCCTGGGCGACGACCTTGCCGATCCAGCGGCCGGGGAAGCGCTCCTCGATGGCCTTGGCGTAGTGGCCGTAGAAGTCGGCCTCGTCGCGGCCGGCGACGGTCTTGGTGATCGCGCCACCGGTGAGGGTGTAGGCGGTGGACGCCTTCTGGGTGTCGTACCGGTCGATGATCTCCAGCGCTTCGAGGACCTCTTCGACGTCCTTCACGCCCGTGTAGGGCCGGCCGGCCGCCTTGTGCTGGCGCCAGTTGTGGTTGATGTCGCAGTACTGGCACTCCTCCTTGGCGCCGAAGTACTGACACACCCGGAAAACGGTCAGATAGATGAGATAGCCCCACTGGATGGTGGGGGCGACCTCCATGACGGACTTCCCGTTGGAGAGCTTGTGCCGGTAGTACTCCGGCATCGGCGGCACACCGACGTCGGCGATGCGCTTACCGTCGAGATAGAGCCCGAGCAGGCCGTCGGCGTCCGCCGCGACCCGGTACGGCGAGGACGGGTTCACCCGCACCGAGACGACCGTGCGCCGCAGGTCGTACGGGCCGCCCGTGAGGATGATCTCCTCCGGCGGGCGACGCAGCGCGGCCTCGCCGAGCTCGGGGAGGGTGCCGTGGTCGAAGGAGAAGATGAAGTACGACTTCGGTTTCACCTCGCCCGACTCGTTGTCGCTGAGGGCGGAGGGGTCGAAGGCCACACCTCCACGCAGCAGGTCCTCCTTGAAGACGGCCTCCCGCGGAACATGCGGAAACCGCTCCATCAGATCCTCGACCAGCGCGGTGCGGCTGCCCATCCGTCTCTCCTCCCAGCTCTGGCCTCCCGGCTCAGGCGTACGACTCCTCACGGTATGCCCCCGGCGGCGCGGCCGTCGTACCGGGGCCCGGTCCGCGTGGCGACGGGGCGGAAGAGCTTCTCCGTGCTCTCACGTCCGGGCGTTCCGCCTTCTGGTAGGGATTGCTGCGCATATGGGGGCTGCCACACGTGCTGCACATATGCACACATGCACAGAAAACACCTCAGGGGTGTCGCGCCACCAACCGAGCACCCTGATCGCGGCCGCCGAAAGCGGCCGCCGAAAGACGACGTCTGACACAGCAGCGCGCATCGGTTTCGCGCGGTTTCACGGATTCCGGCGGCGACTTCCCCGTTTCCGATTCGTCGGGAAAGATCGGCCGTATGACCGAAACCGTTTCCAACTGGGCCGGCAACATCACCTTCGCCGCCAAGGAGCTGCACCGCCCCCGCTCTCTCGACGCGCTCCGCTCGCTGGTGGCCGAAAGCGGTCGGGTGCGGGTGCTGGGCAGCGGCCACTCGTTCAACGAGATCGCCGAGCCGGGCGGCGACGGGGTACTGGTGTCGCTCGACGCCCTCAGCGGTGACGTCGGCGTCGAGGTCGACACCGCGGCCCGGACCGCGCGGGTCGGCGGCGGGATCCGGTACGCGGAGCTGGCGCGCCGGGTGCACGAGCACGGGTTGGCGCTGCCGAACATGGCCTCCCTGCCGCACATCTCGGTCGCCGGGTCGGTGGCGACCGGCACACACGGGTCGGGGGTCGGGAACGGCCCGCTCGCCTCCGCCGTGCGGGAGGTGGAGATCGTGACCGCCGACGGCTCCACCGTCGTGATCGGGCGCGGCGACCGGCGGTTCGGCGGGGCTGTCACCTCGCTGGGCGCCCTCGGCGTCGTCACCGCGCTCGTCCTCGACCTGGAGCCCGGCTACGAGGTCGAGCAGCATGTGTTCACCGAACTGCCGCTGGACGGGCTGGACTTCGAGACCGTGGCCGCGGCGGCGTACAGCGTCAGCCTGTTCACCAACTGGGGTGCGCCGGGCTTTCGGCAGGTGTGGCTGAAGCGGCGCACGGACGAGCCCCTCGCCGACTTCCCGTGGGCCACGCCCGCCGTGGAGGCCCTGCATCCGGTGCCGGGGATGCCTGCGGTCAACTGCACCGCGCAGTTCGGAGTGCCGGGACCATGGCACGAGCGCCTGCCGCACTTCCGGGCCGAGTTCACCCCGAGCAGCGGGGACGAACTGCAGAGCGAGTACCTGCTGCCGCGTCGGCATGCCACCGAGGCATTGTATGCAATCGACGGTATCCGGCAGACGGTCTCCCGTGTACTGCAGATCTGCGAAGTGCGGACCGTGGCGGCCGACGAGCAGTGGCTGAGCCCCTCCTACGGGCGGGACACCGTGGCGCTCCACTTCACCTGGGTCGAGGACACGACCGCCGTATTGCCGGCCGTACGGGCGGTGGAGGCCGCGCTGGAGCCGTTCGAACCGAGGCCGCACTGGGGCAAGGTCTTCGAGATGCCGGCCGGTGCGGTGCGGGCGCGATATCCCCGGATCGACGATTTCACGGCCCTGGCGCGGGTGCTGGATCCCGCCGGGAAGTTCACCAACGCCTTCGTGCGGGATGTCCTGGAGGGCTGACTTCGGGCCGGTTTCCCTCCACTTCGGCCCGACTTTTCCCCGACTTTATAAAGCCCCTTTCCTAACCCCTTGTCGAACCGTGTGGCACCCCATAACCTGACGCGGCGCCGGTGCCGTCGCAGAGCGGGCCCGCCCGGCACGGAAGGGACGGAAGGGATGAGGGGGCACGCTCCATGAAGCGCGGCACATCACGCGACATCCGCACCGCGAACCGCTACGAGGTGCTGCGTCAGATCATCGCCGCCTCGCCCACCTCCCGGCAGGAGCTGGCGGCGGCGACCGGTCTCTCGCTCGCCACGGTCGCGACCCTCGTCGGTGAGCTGCTCGACCTCCGCATGATCACCGAGGTCGGGTTCGAGGACTCGGCGGGTGGCCGCCCCCGGGGCCTCGTGGCCGTCAACGCGTCGGGGGGCGCGTTGATCGGCGTGGACATCGCGGAAACATACGTCCATGTCGAGCTGTTCGATCTCGCGCTGAACGTGCTGGCGCGCGCCGAGGAGAACATGCGGCCCGGCGAGAGCCGTCCGGAGCAGGTGGTCGCCCATGTCGCCGCGGCCGCCGGTTCGGTGGTCGCGCAGGCCGGGGTCGAGGCCGCCCGAGTGCTGGGCGTCGGGGTGAGCGTGCCGGGGCAGGTGGACCGGGCCACGGGCATCTCCGAGTACGCGCCCAACTGGGACTGGCACGATGTGCCGTTGCTCGACCTGCTCTCCGAACACATCGCGTATCCGCTGTACTTGGACAATCCGCTGCGCGCCGGCGCGGTCGCCGAGCTGTGGTTCGGGGCGGCGCGCGGGCACGGGGACGCCGTGGTGGTCAACCTCGGGACCGGCGTCGGCGCCGGGCTGGTGCTGGGCGGTGGACTGCACCGGGGGGTCAGCAACAGCGCCGGCGAGTGGGGGCACACCACGCTCGTGCTCGACGGCCGGCTGTGCCGCTGCGGCAACCACGGCTGCGTGGAGACGTACGTCGGGGCGCCCGGCATCATGCAGAACCTGCGTGAACTCAGCCCGCGGAGCCCGTTGTTGCACCCCGAGGACCAGACGGCCACGATCGACGCCCTGGCCGCCGGGGTCGCCGCCGAGGATCCCGTGGCCGTCAAAGTGGTACGGGACACGGCCCGTTACCTCGGCGCCGGCATCGCCAACCTGGTCAACGTGCTCAACCCCGAGGTGGTCGTCCTGAGCAGCTGGGTCGCGGCCCGGCTCGGCGAACCCCTCCTCGACGAGGTGCGCGAGGCCGTCGCCCGGCATGCGCTGAAACGGCCGCTCGCCGCCAATCGCATCGTCCTCTCCGCGATCCCGACCGACCCCGCCTGTCTGGGTGCGGCGACGTTCGCGCTCGAAGGGGCGCTGCAGTCCGTCGGGCAGAGAAACGCGAAACGCAGCATCCCCGCGCGCGTGAGGAGCCGTACCGCACCGCCCTCATGACCCGGCGAGCCGCACCGCCCGCACGACACCCGGAAGGGAGGCAGTTTTGACGCGCACCGACTTACACGACAGATCCGCCCGCACGGGCACCGCAGACACCTCAGGCACCTCAGGCACCTCAGGCACCTCAGGCACCGCAGCCGACGTGACCGGCTTAACCTCCGTGGCCGTCGTAACCGTTTACGCGATCGTCGCCAACGGGTGTTCCACCGCGGGGAGTTCACGTCGCCCCACGACGACCGGATCCACCGGTAACACCGCCGGTAACATCGCCGGTGGGACCACCGGTGACGCCACCGATGAACCCGCTCAGTACCGACGGCTGAACGTCGATGGCCGGATCGTCGGCGCCGTGACGCGCATGCGCTCGCACGCCACCACCGGCCACGCGTCCTCCGACGCCGCGCCGGGTTCCACCGTCCGCGGCTCGAAATCGATCCCCCACCACAACCGTGCCGCCGAGGCCGAAAAGGCCCAGGCCAGGCCATAGCCGTCCAGGGTTGACCCCTTGGACCGAGGGCCGCCGGACCTGACACCGGCGGCCCTCACCCCCCTTCAGCCCGTCGGCTTCGGCCCTTCAGCGCAGCGGCGTAGGCCCGTCCACCACCGGCCCACGCCCATGCCGTCGCCCCGTCCGTTCGTGATCCCGAACCGATCACAACGCTTCGAACAGACTTCGTCCAACCCCTTGCCGAAGCCTTAGCCGAAGGTTAACGTCCCGCTCCGCAGCGTCATTTGAGCCACCCGGCGCTGAAGTGCTTGAGCCGCAGCCGTACTCGAGACAAGGACGTCACCATGTCGGCACTGAGCAACAACAACTGGTCCCGCCGATCCCTCTTCCGCGCCGCCGCGGGCATGGCCGCAGCCGGCACCCTCGCCGCATGCGGCGGCAACAACGGGAGAAGCAGCGGCGGTTCGGGCAATAACCTCGTCCAGTACTTCCACGCCTACGGCGAGGCGGGCACCGAGCAGGCCATCAAGCGGTACGCAAAGGCCTACAAGGACGCGAGCGTCACCACCCAGTGGATCACCGGCTCGAACTTCGAGAGCAAGCTGTTCGCGTCACTGCTCACCGACAACGCGCCCGACCTGTTCGAGTTCCACCCGCAGATCCAGCTCGTCAAGAGCGGCCAGGTGGCGGATCTGACGGACATCATCGAGCCGGTCAAGGACGACTTCAACCAGGCCGACATCCAGTCGCACACGGTGGACGGCAAGATCTACGGCATCCGGATGATCGACGACCCGCAGTTCTTCTTCTACCGCAAGTCGTTGCTGGAGAAGGCGGGCGTGCAGCCGCCGCAGACCCTCGACGAGCTCATCGAGGCCGCCGCCAAGCTCACCACGGACAAGGTCAAGGGCGTCTACCTCGGAAACACGCTGCAAGCGGTGATCCGTCCGATGATCTGGGCCGCCGGCGCCGACACGCTCGACGACAACAACAAGCCCGCCTACCACACGGACGGCGTCGTCGGCGGCCTCAAGCAGATGCGCAAGCTGTTCACCAGCGGCAACCTGCTCCTCGACGCCCCGGCCGACTACTGGGACCCGTCCGCGCTCGTCCAGGGCCTCACCGCCATCCAGTTCTGCGGCATGTGGGCGATGCCCGCCATGCAGAAGGCGCTCGGCGACGACCTCGGCATCTTCGCCTTCCCGAAGGTCGGCGACGCGGGCAAGCCGTCCGTCTACAACGGCGGTTGGTCGATGTTCGTCAACGCCAAGAGCGACAAGGTCGACGAGGCCAAGGAATACGTGAAGTGGCTGTGGATCGACCAGAAGGAGTACCAGGAGGACTGGTCCCTCTCCTACGGTTTCCACGTCCCGCCGCGCACGTCGATCGCCGCGTCCGCCGAGAAGCTCAAGTCCGGCCTGCCGGCCGAGGGCGTCAAGCTCTTCACCGACTACGGACACTTCGACAAGATCGGCTGGACCCAGGCCATGATCAAGGCGACGGAGGACGTCTTCGCCGACACCGTACGCAAGGACGGTGACCCGGAGGCCGCGCTCGACAAGTGCGACAAGGTGGTCGACACCGAGCTCAAGAAGCTGTTCGGATAGGCCGGCGGACGGACCTCGACATGTCGACGACCACCAAGCTCGACCTCGAGCGCCCCGCCCCGGTCAAGGCCTCCAAGGCCAGGCCGCGGCGGGGGCTGCGGGGCAGCCCCACGTTCAACTTCTGGCTCTTCACCGGGCCGTTCCTCATCGGCCTCCTGATCTTCGTCTATGTCCCGATCGGCTGGAGCGTCTGGCTCAGCTTCTTCGAGGCCCGCTTCACCGTCACGCCCAGTACGTTCGTCGGGTTCGACAACTACCGGTTCATGCTGGAGAACGAGAACTTCACCGGCGCTCTGGTCACGTTCACCGTTTTCGCCGCGATCATCGTGCCCACCACCTGGGCACTGTCGCTGGGGCTGGCGCTGATGGTGAACCGGCTGCGGTTCATGCGGGCGTTCTTCCGGTCGGTCTTCTTCCTCCCGACGGCGTGCAGTTACGTAGCCGCTTCCCTCATCTGGAAGATGTCGATCTTCAATGGCGTCCGCTTCGGTCTGGCGAACACCGTGATCGGCTGGTTCGGCGTCGACAACATCGCCTGGCTCGCCAACCCCGACCCGCCGTGGTACTGGCTGGTCATCGTCAGCGCGAGGCTGTGGCTGCAGTCCGGTTTCTACATGATTCTCTTCCTGGCCGCGCTGCAGAACATCCCGGACGAGCTGTACGAGGCGGCCTCGATCGACGGCGCCAAGCCCGGCTGGCAGACCTTCTGGTACATCACGCTCCCGCAACTGCGGGCGACCTCGACGGCCGTCATCCTGCTGCTGCTGATCGCCGCCTATCAGGCCTTCGACGAGTTCTTCAACCTGCTGTCGAAGACCACCTGGGGACGGCCACCGCTCGTCGAGCTCTACTACACCGCTCTCGGCGACAACCAGGACTACGGCGCGGGTAGTGCGGGCGCGGTGATCCTGACCCTGCTGATCGTCGTCATCACCCTGTTCCAGGGCAAGATCATGGGATTCGGAAGGGGTGACGAGTCCAAGTGACCACCACCGTCGCCAAGGCGAAGGACGCCGCACCACGGCAGTCGCGCACGCCCCGCAGCAGCCGGCGCGGTGGAGTGATGAGCTCCGTCGGCCTGTACATCGCGGTCGGCATCGCCGCCCTCCTCTTCCTCGTCCCGTTCTACGTCCTGCTGCGCAACGCCTTCTCCACGGACCCCGAGATCACCGGAGAGGAGTGGAAGCTCTTCCCCACGGACATCCAGTGGGGCAACATCACCGAGCCCTTCGACGACCCGACGGTCGACTTCGGCCAGTCGATGGTCAACTCGCTGATCGTCGGCGTCCTGCACACCGTCGGCGTCCTGCTGGTGTGCTCGCTGGCCGGCTACGGCCTGGCGCGCATCCCGTTCCGGCACGCCAACAAGGTCTTCTACGCCGTCCTGTTCACCCTGATGGTCCCGACGGCGGTCACGTTCGTGCCCGGCTTCGTGCTGGTGTCGTCCCTCGGCTGGATCGACTCCTACCGCGGTCTGATCATCCCGGGCCTCTTCAGTGGTTTCACCTGCTTCCTGTTCCGGCAGTACTTCTTGGGGTTCCCCAAGGAGTTGGAGGAGGCGGCACGCGTGGACGGACTCGGTTACTGGGGCGCCTACTGGCGGGTCGTCGTGCCGAACTCGCTGAACTTCTTCGCGGCGATCGCCACGATCACGTTCATCAACGGCTGGAACTCCTTCCTCTGGCCGCTGGTCATCGGCCAGGACCCCAGCGCGTGGACAGTGCAGGTCGCACTGTCTTCGTACATGACCAACCAGACCGTCAACTACCACCTGATCTTCATGGCCACGGCCATTTCCATCCTGCCCCTGTTGCTCGTGTTCCTCTTCCTTCAGCGCTGGCTGGTGCAGGGGATCGCGCAGACCGGCATCAAGGGCTGAACTAGGAGACAGATGTCTTTCCGCACCACCTCCCCCGCTCTCGGATCCCCTCGGGCGGGGGAACCCGGATCCATCGGTTACGTAACGGACGTCTCGCCGGGCCGCGGGGCCCTTGCGCCCCGGGCCTGGTACGCGTCGTCGGACGCGAAGTCCCTCTCTCTCAACGGAAGCTGGCGACTGCGGGTGTCGGCGACTGCCGACGCCGAGGACGACTCGTTCGCGGAGGAGGGGTACGACGCCGGCGCCTGGGCGGAGGTGACGGTCCCGGGGCACTGGGTCCTGCAGGGCGACGGCGTTTTCGGCTCGCCGATCTACACCAATCACCTCTACCCGTTCCCGGTCGACCCGCCCCGGGTGCCGACCGAGAACCCGACCGGCGACCACCTGAGGGTCTTCGACCTGCCCGCGGGGTGGCCCGACGTTTCCGAAGGGGTTTCCGGAAGCGTTTCCACCGGCGGCTCTGAAGGCAGCTCCGAGGGCGTTTCCGAAGGCGGTTTCGTTCTCCGTTTCGACGGTGTGGAGTCCTGCGCGCGGGTCTGGCTGAACGGCACGGACCTCGGCGAGTTCAAGGGGTCACGGCTGCAGCACGAGTTCGCGGTCGGGCATCTCCTCAAGCCGAGCGGAAACGTGCTGGCGGTCCGTGTCCACCAGTGGTCGGCCGGCTCGTATCTGGAGGACCAGGACCAGTGGTGGCTGCCGGGCATCTTCCGTGACGTCACGCTGCTGCACCGCCCGGCGGGCAGCGTGGGCGACTTCTTCGTGCACGCCTCCTACGACCATGTCACGGGCGAGGGCGCCCTGCGCGTCGACTCCGACGTCGACGGCCGGGTGACCGTGCCGGCTCTCGACATCGATGTCGCGACCGGGGAAACGGTTGCGGTACCGGTTCAGCCGTGGACGGCGGAGACGCCCACCCTGTACGACGGTGAGCTGGTGACGGAGGGCGAGCGAGTGCCCCTGCGCATCGGTTTCCGTACCGTCGAGCTGGCGGACGGCCTGATCAAGGTCAACGGCCGGCCGATCCTCTTCAAGGGCGTCAACCGCCACGAGTGGCACCCGGAGGCGGGCCGCGCCCTCGACCTGGAAACGATGCGCGAGGATGTGCTGCTGATGAAGCGGCACAACATCAACGCCGTCCGCACCTCGCACTATCCGCCCCACCCGGCCTTCCTCGACCTGTGCGACGAGTACGGGCTGTGGGTGATCGACGAGTGCGACGTGGAGACCCACGGATTCGTCGAGCAGGACTGGCGGGACAACCCCGTCGACGACGAGCGCTGGACCCCCGCGCTCCTCGACCGCGCCGCCCGTATGGTCGAACGGGACAAGAACCACCCGTCGGTCGTCATCTGGTCCCTCGGCAACGAGGCCGGCACCGGGCGCGGTCTGACCGCGATGGCCGAATGGATCCACGGCCGCGACGCCTCCCGCCTCGTGCACTACGAGGGGGACATCAACTGCCGTAATGCAGACGTCTATTCTCGCATGTACGCCTCCCACGACGAGGTCGAGCGAATCGGCCAGGGGCTGGACGGCGGCGCGCTCCGTCGGCGCGAACTGCCGTTCATCCTCTGCGAGTACGCCCACGCGATGGGCAACGGGCCCGGCGGACTGGCCGACTACCAGCGGATCTTCGAGGCGCACGACCGTCTCCAGGGTGCGTTCGTCTGGGAGTGGATCGACCACGGCATCAAGCACCGGGAGCTGGGTTACGCCTACGGCGGCGACTTCGGCGAGGAACTGCACGACGGAAACTTCGTCTGCGACGGCCTGGTCTTCCCCGATCGCACCCCCTCCCCCGGCCTGGTCGAGTTCAAGAAGGTGATCGAACCGGTCGCCCTCGACGGCTCCGCCGACGGCACGGTCCGCGTCACCAACAAGCAGGACTTCGCCGACCTGTCGGCGCTGGCCTTCACCTGGGCGTTCCAGGTGAACGGCGTGACCGTCGAGTCGGGCAGCCTCGCGGTGCCGGCCCTCGCGGCGGGCGAGTCGGCCGACGTGAAGCTCCCGGAGCCGCCGGCCGACACCCCGGCCGGCGCGGAGACGGGGTGGACGATCCAGGCCGTGCTGGCCGAGGACACCGGTTGGGCACCCGCCGGACATCTGGTGGCGTGGGGTCAAGTGCCCGTCAGCTCCCGGGTGTCGTCGCCGTTCGGGGCAGCCGTCGGGCCCGTCGTCGGTGAGCGGCTCATCACCCTGGGCCCGGCCTCCTTCGACGCCCGCACGGGCGAGCTGCGGAGCATCGGTTCGGTGGCGGTGACCGGGCTGCGCCTGGACGTCTGGCGGGCGCCGACCGACAACGACGACGGCGCGGCCTGGCAGTCGGACGTCCGGTACGGCGTCCTGTGGCGCAAGCTGGGCCTGCACCGGATGCGGCACCGGCTGGACGCCGTCGAGGCCGAAGAGGACGCGCTGACGATACGGACCCGGGTGGCGCCGGCCGCCTGGGAGATCGGACTGTCGACGGCGTACCGGTGGACGTCGGACGGAAACCGTGTACGACTCACCGTCTCGGTGACCCCCGAGGGCGACTGGACGGTGCCGCTCCCCCGCCTGGGCGTCCGCTTCGGGCTGTCCGAGGCCGACCGGGTGGCGTGGTTCGGCGGCGGCCCCGGAGAGGCGTATCCGGACAGCAGGACATCGTCCACGGTCGGCCGCTGGCAGTCGACGGTCGACGGTATGCAGACGCCGTACGTCCGTCCGCAGGAGAACGGCGCCCGTGCCGACGTCCGCTGGGCCGAGCTCGGCGGGCTGCGCGTCGAGGGCGACCCCGAGTTCTGGTTCACCGCACGGCGCTGGACGACCGAGCAGTTGGACGCCGCCCGGCACCGCACCGACCTGGTCCCGGGCGAGACCGTGTGGGTCAACCTCGATCACGGTCAGCACGGCCTCGGCTCCCAGTCCTGTGGCCCCGGCCCGCTGCCGCAGTACTTCCTGAACGCCGCGCCCGCCGAGTTCTCGTTCGTGTTCACGGCAACCGAGTGACCGGCCGCCCGATCGACATCGCCCGATCGGCATCGCCCGATCGGGGTGCCCGATCGGGGTGCCCGATCGACGCCGGTCGAGCGGCCGGGACCGATTAATCGATTAACCATGTGATCGACATTCCGACACGGTGACAACGTCTCCCGCGGCCGACCGGCCCCCAGCCGGCCGGCCGCGCTTCACTGGAGGTTGAACGAGTGATCGGCAGCATCGAAGTGCGCGGCCTGTCCCGCACCTTCCACACCACCGTCCGCCGACCCGGCCTCGTCGGAGGCCTGCGCTCCCTGGTCAACCCGGAGCGGGTCGCCAAGCACGCCGTCCGCGACATCTCCTTCGACGTGGCCAGAGGCGAACTCCTCGCCCTGCTGGGTCCGAACGGCGCAGGCAAGTCCACCACCATCAAGATGCTCACCGGCATCCTCACCCCCACCTCCGGCGAGGCACGCGTCGCGGGCGTGGTGCCGTACCGGGAAAGGGAGCGCAACGCCCGGAACATCGGCGCCGTGTTCGGGCAGCGCACCCAGTTGTGGTGGGACCTTCCGGTGCGCGAGTCGTTCGCGATACTGCGGGACATCTACGAGGTGCCGAAGGCAGAACATGCCACCCGGCTACGGGAGTTCGACGACCTTCTCGACCTCTCCTCCTTCTGGGACACCCGCGTGCGCCATCTCTCCCTCGGCCAGCGCGTGCGCTGCGACCTCGCCGCGGCGCTGCTGCACGACCCGCCCGTCGTCTTCCTCGACGAGCCGACGATCGGAATGGACGTGGTGGTCAAGGAGCAGGTCCGCGAGTTCCTGCGCCACCAGGTCGAACAGCGTGGTCGCACCGTCCTGTTGACCACGCACGACATGACGGAGGTCGAGCGGCTCGCCGAGCGCGTGGTGCTGATCAACCACGGCCGACTGGTCCTGGACGGCACCCTCGACGAGATCCGCCGCAAGTTCGGCTCCACCTGGCAGGTGCGGGCCACGCTCGCCGACCCGCACGCCGAGGTCGTGGCGCTGCCGGGAATCACGGTGCTGCGGCACGAAGGATCACGGGTGGTCTTCGGGCCGGACGGATCCGGCGCGCCGACGGTGCATCAGGCGCTGAAGTCGGTCGTCGAACGGTACGAGATCACCGACATAGCCCTGGACGAGGCCGAGTTGGAGGACGTCATGCGGGCCGCGTACGTACAGGCCGGGGACGCCTGATGGCCGTCCTGCGCGCCTGGCGGGCCGCCCGTGTCACCCCGCTCGGCGAGCTGTACACACCGCCCCGGATGACCGCCGCCCTGCTGCGGCTGGCCGTCCAGGTGGTGCTGGTGGCGTCCCTGTGGCACGGCCTGTACGCCCACACCGAAACCACCGCGGGAATGACCCGCGACCAGGCCGTCACCTACGCCGTGCTGGCCGTACTGGCGTCCCGGCTGAGGGAGTTGGACCAGTACACGGGCCGGGACACCGTGATCCAGCACATGCACTTCGGGACCATCGTCTACTGGTACCTACGCCCCCTCTCGCCCCAGCGCTACTACGCCCTGCGCGCTCTCGGCGAGCAACTGTACGGATTGGCCTGGGCGTTGGGCGGATACGTCGTCTGCCTCGCCGCCGGGGTGGTGGAACCACCCGAATCGGCCGCTGCGGCGGGGGTGTTCGCGCTGAGCCTGCTGCTCGGTCAGTGGGTCCTGTACTACGTGATGCTGGCCATCGACCAGCTGTGTTTCTTCACCCTGCGCAACAACGCCGCCATGCTGATCCTGATCTTCGCGCAGAACCTGCTGTCCGGGGTGTACGCACCGCTGTGGTTCTTCCCGGACTGGTTCATCACGCTCAGCAGCTTCCTGCCCTTCCAGGCCACGCTGAGCGTGCCGCTTTCGCTCTATGTGGGCCGCATCCCGCTGTCGGACGCCGGTCCCGCGCTGCTGATACAGGCCGCCTGGGTGGCGGCGCTGGCCCTGTTCACCCGGCTGGTGTGGCGGCTCGCCGCCCGGCAGGTCATCTCACAAGGAGGCTGACGCCCTTGAAGGCCATACGCCTCGCATGGCGGATCACGCGTCTCAACTTCCGCGCCCAGCTGGAGTACCGATCCGAGTTTCTGATGATGGTCGCGATCGGTGCGGTCTGGCAGGTCTCGGTGATCGTGTTCGCAACGGTGCTGCTGACTCGTTTCAGCGGAATGGGCGGCTGGGACAGCTCGGACGTGCTGCTCATCCCGGCGACCCGGATGCTCGCCCATGGTCTGTTCGTCCTCTTCCTGGGACGGGTGCATGGAATCGGTTACTTCATTCAGGAAGGCCAGATCGACGTCTGCCTGGTGCGGCCCATGTCCGTGCATCTCCAGGTCCAGTTGCGCATGTTTCCCACGAACGCCATCGGCGATCTCACGGTCGCGGTGGGTCTGATGGTGGGCGCGCTCAGCCGCAGCCACCTCGACTGGACAGCGGGGCGAACCGCTTACCTGGTCGCCGCCGTGCTCGGGGGCATGCTCCTCGAGGCGGCCCTGTTCACGGCGGTCGCCTCCGCAGCGCTGCGTTTCCCGGCCGCCGACTACTGGAGCCGCTGGCTGGAGGAACTCCTCGGCACGTTCGGCAGCTATCCGCTCAACGTGCTCCCCAAGGCGGTGAGCGGCCTCCTGACCTACGGCCTCCCCCTCGCGTTCGTCGCGTACTTCCCGGCCGCCGTCCTCACGGGCCACGGCGACGACACCGGCGTCCCCTACTGGCTGGCCGCGGCCTCGCCGCTGCTGGGCCTGCTGGCATACCTCGGCTCACGGCTGCTGTGGCGATGGAGCCTCGGGCACTACACGGGGGTGAACGGATGACGCCCGTGCCGGACGCGTAACGGGGGACGACTCATGGCCCCGGCCGCAGACGGCTTCGTTCGGATCACTTCCGTCGGCCGGGGCTGTCGTCGATGATGTCCACGTGACCCATCGCATCAACACGGCAATCTCGGCCTTCGGCGTCCTTACCACCATAATGCTGCTCGTCGGCGCCGTTCGTGAGTACAGGTCCGGGGCGTCAGCTCTCTGGATCGCGGCTGGAGGTGTGCTCTTCCTGGTCGCTTCCTGTGCGCTCATCCGTGACGTACGTCGCCTGCGCACAGCGCAGACCGCTTGACGGGCGGGCGTCGGCTGCCGAGCCCCGCTGCCGCGTTCCGACATCACCCCCGCCCGGCTCTCCGTACCGGTGTCGCCAGCGCGACGACCGCGATCAGCACACAGGCCCCGCCGGCCAGCGCCGCCACCGGCGCGGTGCCGTGCCGTTCCGCCGCCCAGGTCAGGACGGCCGCGCCGACCGGAGCCGCCGCGTACTGGAGGGTCCAGAAGGCCGAGGTGACCCGGCCCAGCAGCGGCTCCGGGGTCACCTCCTGACGCAAGGACATGGAACAGGTGCCCGCCACAGCGGCACCGGCCAGGAAGAGGGCGCAGAGGGCCCCGACGACGGGAACGTCCCGCGCCCACCCGAGTCCCGCGACGGCAAGCCCGCTCACCGCGACCGCAGCCGTCCAGGTCGGCCCGAAGCCGTACCTGCGGTGCACCCGCGCCACGAGCAGGGAGCCGACGATCGTGCCCAGCGCACCGGCAGCCATGACGGATCCGACCGTGCCGTCGTCATGGCCGAGGTCGTGTTTGAGGTGATAGATGACGAGGTCGTTCAGGCCGAGCGTGAGGAAACTGAAGACGAAGAGCAACGCCGTCAGCGCACGCAGCACGGGATGGCTGTACAGAAACACCATCCCGTCCCGCAGGTCCTGCCACAGTCCGGCCCGCTCACCAGGTCGTTGGGCAGAAACATTGCGCTCTGCAGAACGCTCACGCTCCGCAGAGCGTCCAATCTGCCGTTCCTTGGACCTGTCGTCCGGCGGCCGTCCACGGATCCGTACGACAGCGAGACACGCCGCCGACACTCCGAAGCTGGCCGCGTCCACGCCGACGGCGGCGGCCGGACCGGTCCAGGCGGCCAGCGCACCGGCACACACCGGGCCGAGCACGCCTGCCGCAGCGGCGGTCGCGTTGAGCCGTCCATTGGCCTCGGTCAGCTGCCCGGTGCCGACCAGGCCACGGACAACGGTTACGTAACCGACCGCGAACAGCATGCCGACGGCCTCGCACAGCGGCAGCACGGTGTATAACAGCCAGATCCGGGGCCCGAACATCCACACCAGCGGGATCAGCCCGTACAGCGCCATACGGACGAGGTCACAGGCGATGAGAAGTCGGCGCCGGTCGACCCGGTCCACGACCGCGCCGGCGAACACCGCCGCCACGACCGAGGCCGCCCCGCCGACCGCCGTGAGCAGGCCCATGCGGGCGAGCGAGCCGGTGACCTGAAGGACGAGCAGGGGGAGAGCGATCAGGGCGAAGGAGTCCCCGAGGAAGGACAGGGTCTGCGCGACCCAGAAGATCCTGAAGTCCCGCTGCCGCCAGAGCGGGAGACCGGTTTCCGAGGCGATGTCCCGTGGCCGTCGGAATCGACTGCCCCGCGCCTTGTACGCCACCCGCCCGGGCCCCTCTCCTGTACTCGGCGCCTCTCAAGTCCCCGGCAACCTTACGTTCGTCGGCGGCGACACACAGGTGAAGCGTCCGCATCCCCCACCTCTCGAGGAGCAGCCGTGCCCCACGCACCGGGAAGCCCCCGTCACCGGCGTCGCGCTCTGCGCCCCCTGCCGCTCGCCGTCGCGGGCGCGCTCATCGCGACGGCGACCGTAGCGCTGCCGCATCTCACGCCGGAGGCCTCGGCCGCCACCACCTTGCGCGGATACGCCGACGGTCGCGGCGTGAAGATCGGCGCGGCGGTCGGCGACGCCCCGCTGACCTCCGACGCGTCGTACGCATCCGTCCTGGACCGGGAGTTCAACTCGGTCACGGCGGAGAACGCGATGAAGTGGGACGCCGTCGAACCGAGCCGGGGCAGCTTCAACTGGGCCGCCGCGGATCGGCTGGTGGCCCATGCGGCAGCCCACAACCAGGGCGTACGCGGTCACACGCTGGTCTGGTACGCGCAGTTGCCGTCCTGGCTGAAGAACGGAAACTTTTCCGCAGCTGAGCTGAACACCATCCTCAAGAGCCACATCGACACCGAGATGGGTCGCTACAAGGGCAAGGTGTACGCCTGGGATGTCGTGAACGAGGCGTTCAACGAAGACGGGTCGATGCGCAGTTCACTCTGGCAGGACAAGCTCGGAACCGCTTACATCGCCAACGCGCTGCGCTGGGCGCACGCCGCAGACCCGGCCGCGAAGCTCTATATCAACGACTACAACATCGAGGCCGACAACGCCAAGAGCGACGCCCTGTACACGCTTACGAAACAACTCCTCGCCCAGGGCGTCCCCCTGCACGGCATCGGTTTCCAGTCGCACTTCGAGGTGGGCAAACTTCCGGCATCGATGAAGGCGAACCTGAAGCGGTTCTCCGACCTCGGCCTGGAGGTGTCCATCACAGAGCTGGACATCCGCATCCCGCTGCCCGCCTCGGCCGCCGAACTCGCCCAGCAGTCCACCGACTACAAGACGGCGAGTGAGAACTGCCTCGGCGTGCCGCGCTGTGCCGGCGTCACGCTGTGGGGCGTCAGCGACAAGTACTCGTGGGTGCCGGGCACGTTCAGCGGCTACGGTGCGGCCCTGCCGTACAACGAGAGCTACTCGGCGAAGCCCGCGTACACCGGGCTGTCGAACGGCATCAACCCGAACGCGTGAACTCGGACTCGGGTCGGATCCGGAGTCGTATCGAGGTCGGTTCGGTGCCGATCTGGGGCCGAATCGGCGTCCAATCGGGGTCGGACTCCTCCGTCCGAGTGGGCGGCACCGGTGCGGAACCAGGTCCGAAACCGCTCGGCGCAGCTCGTCGACGCCCCTGATCATGCTGAACGCGTCATGGCATGGCAGCGAACTGCCTCCGGAGCGGAGCGCCAGGACCGGCGTCGCGCTCACCGCCGTCACCCTCGCGACGCAGGACACGGCGTCCCGGTGGAACTGGCCGGCCGAACACATCGGCGTGCATCAGCGGACGATCACGTCGACAGGAGCGTGACACGGCGATCCAGGCACCCTGCCCGGTTTCTCCGGCGAAGCCCACCAGCCGTCCGGCCTCCGACCTGCGGAGCCCTTAGGATCCTGCGTGTTACTTCCAGGTCCGAGCGCACAAGGCGGTCCCTCATGCCACGAGTCGGCCTCACCACCGACCGCCTCGTCGAAGCCGCCGCTGAGCTGGCCGATGAAGTCGGTTTCGACAAGGTCAGCATCTCGGCACTGGCCCGACGGTTCGGAGTCAAGGACGCGAGCCTCTACTCACATGTCAGGAACCTCCGCGAGCTGCGGACCAGGCTCGCGCTGCTCGTCGGCGGCGAGATGATCGACCGGATCGCCGCCGCCGTCGTCGGACTCGCGGGCAAGGACGCGCTGGTCGCCTTCGCGGGGGCCTATCGCGATTACGCCCTGCGGTACCCGGGCCGGTACGCCGCCACACAGATCCGAATCGATCCGGAACTGGACCGGGAACTCGCGGCCGACTCCGCCGCCCTACGCCGAACCGCAGACATCACCTACGGGATGCTCCGCGGCTACGGTCTCGACGAGCCAGACCTCACCGACGCCGTCCGCCTGCTGCGCAGCACCTTTCACGGGTACTGCCTGCTGGAGGCAGGCGGCGGCTTCGGTGCACCCCGGGACGTTCAGCACTCTTGGGACAAGGCGATCGACGCTCTGCACATGGCTCTCACCCACTGGCCGCGGGAGCACGAAACCGGTACCTGACGGCCTGTCAGGCTTCCCAGAGATGGCGGGTGACGGCAACATCTGCACCGAGTCTCTCCACGGCTTCGTACGTCGGTGTACGACCAGCCGGTTGACGCCCGGCGCGGATCTCGTCCACCGCATCGAGGGCCGCCCCCAGCGCCCGCCGGTACAGAAACGAGCCCAGGCTGATACGGCTTACACCCAGGTCGGCGAGGTGAGCAATCGTCGGTCCGGTCGGCGAGTAGAGGATGTTGAGCGGCACGTCGAGTCGTGCGACGAGCGCGGCGATCTCGCGCGCCATGGTCAGGCCGGGAACGAACACTCCGTCTGCGCCCGCCTGCTGGTAGGCGTCGAGCCGGGAAAGCGTTTCGGTTTCGTCGTGCTCACCGAGCCAGTAGGTATCCGTGCGCGCGTTGACGAACAGGCCGGGCGCGGCCGATTTCACGGCCGCGATCTTCGCAGCGTGCCGGTCGACCGCACCCAGGCCGTCCTCCAGATTGATACCGACCGCGCCCACCGCCGCAAGGTGACGCGCGAACTCCCCGACCTCGTCCGGATCCTCGCTGAAACCGCTTTCAGCATCGACAGACAGCAGAAAAGGCTGCGAACCCAGGACCAACGCGAGCCTGAGAGTCTCGTCCCGCGTCGCCGAGGCTCCGTCCGGCAGTCCTGCAGCCGCCGCCACAGCGAGACTCGTCGTGCCGATGGCCTGGAAACCCTGGCCTGCCATCGCCACCGCCGAAGCGTGATCCCAGGCATTGGGCAGGAGCAGCGGAGTGCCGGCGTGATGGAGGCCTGCGAACGGGTTCGGAGTCGCACTGCGTACGCGCATACAGCGCACGCTAGAGGCGCATCGCTTCGGCCGCCGCCGAACGGTCTCCGCAGACCCACGCCGACCTGCGCAGACCAGTTGCTGTCGACCGGTTTCTGTCGACCGGTATCCGGCGAAGTCGCCCGATCCGCCGCGGACCCGTCCCGCCACCGCTGCCTCAGCCGGCGGCCCGTTCTCCCGCGCTGCGCTCCACGCAGAACTCGTTCCCCTCCGGGTCGGCGAGGACCGCCCACCCCGTGCCGTCAGGCCTGCGCTGGTCGTCGACGAAGGTGGCGCCGAGGGCCAGCAGACGCTCGATCTCCGCCTCGCGGGTGTGGTCCTGGGGCTGAAGGTCGAAATGGATGCGGCTCTTCTGACTCTTGGCGTCCGGGACGGTGACGAAGAGCAGACCCGCGCCCTCGATCAGCGCTTCCTCGTCTCCCGGGTTGTCGTCCTCATGAAGAGGCTGGCCGAGCACCTCGGACCAGAAGCTGCCCAGGGAGTAGGCGTCGGAGCACTTGATCGTCACGTGCCGGATAGCAGAAGTCATGACTGGATTCTTGTAGACACCGGTTACGCACGGCAACGCAGAATCCCTGTCCATTGGTCCGCGGCGCAGTCCGCTCTAGGCGTCCACCGGGCCGAAACGGGCTGGCCAGGTCCCCAACCTCGCCTCCCCGGCCACGTCCGTCACGTCGGTTTCACGAGCATCCCTGCGGAACGGCAACCTTCCGCTGCCCCGCGGCAACCACAGGCCATGACATCTGCACGACGCACGACGCGCCATCGCCGTATCCGCGCGGCCCGCAAGCCCGCGATCGGAGCGCTCGCGGCCGCCGGGTTGCTCGCCGGCGCGTGGTGGGCCACCGCCGGGGCGGCGACGACCTCCCCGAAGCTCACCCCCACCACGACCGCCGTCACACTCGCCGCCAAGTTTCCCTATCTGTCGGCTGGTTACAACAACACGCGGGAGTGGACGCGGACGACCACCGCGGTGGCCCCGAACGGCACGCTCCGCGTCGCCTGGCCCGCGGCGGACGGTGTCCACGTCACCCCGCTGACCGCAGCCGGGAAGCGTTCGGGTGCCGACACAATCGTCAAGGGCGCCAAGGAGGTGGGCGGCCTCGTCGCGCACAACGACGGCTTCGCGCTGCTCACCCGCGTCACCGACACGAACAAGTGGAAGGAGACGGCGGCCGCGATCGTCCGGTACACCGGTGCCAAGCAGACGTTCCGCACGAAACTCACCGGTACCGCTTCCCATGACACCGCCCCGCTGCTCGACGGACAGCTCACCTGGAACGGCACGAAGTACGGCGCCTACTTCGTCGTGCACGGAGCCGGCGGCTTCGCCGACGGCCACTACGGCGACAAGATGGCGTACGTCAGCGCGAAGGGAGCAAAGCTCAGTGGTGGTTGGAGCTGGGGTTGCAGCCACAACGAGGGCATCGCCCTGCATGCCGAGACCTCCGGCGCCTTCACCTCCGTCTGCTTCGACGACTGGCGCTCGGGGCTGTTCGTGTCGACGGGGATCGGGGCCCCGGACACGGCTCCCGTGGTGCAGCGCGAGCAGTGCTGGGCCGGATACTGCGGCGGTACGTTCCCCGGCCGCACCGGTGACCTCGTAAAGTCGTCCACCGGCCGTTACGTAACCGCTTTCGCCTCCCGCGGCGCCGCGTCGGCAAAGAAGAACCCGGACGACGCCAGCGGCCGCGGCTGGACGGTGAAGCCGAAGACGAGCACTCATCAGGTCGCGCTCGCCTTCATGAAGAACCGCAACTCCGGTCCCGGTAAAGCGGTGTATCTCACCAGCGCCGCCGGGACGGAGAACGTCAACGTCCACGTCGCGCCCTACGGCAAGGACCGTCTGCTCGTCTCCTGGGAGTCCCTGAAGAGCGCGAAGTGCGCGAGCGGGACGTGCACCGGCACCTTCACGGGCACCCACCTGCGTCTCGTCGACTGGAACGGAAAGTTCCAGAGCGCGGACACCGTGGTGAGCACCCGTGTCACCGGCGACATCGCGGTCCTCAAGGACGGGACGCTGACCTGGGCGTACGCCCCGGTGACGCCGACCTATGCGAAGGCGCTCACCGGGGCTTCACCGACCACGACCACGTTGCGGATCGCTCGTCTGAAGCCGTGAAGCGGAAGTGGGACTCCGCCCCCGTCCGCCAGCGGACGCTGAGGTCGTAAGCGCCGCGAGTGTTGTCGGACGCCACCCTCTGTACCTCCACGGAGACCAGTTCCGCGAGGGGCAGGGGGTCCGGCTCGGCCGTGAGACGAGCGAGCGCGACAAGGAGCGTGGCGGGGCCGTCCCCGAGCGCACCCGACAGCGGAGAGGTTCCCGTCAGCCCGTGCACCGGCACCAGGTCGACCCGCAGATCGCCGTCCCCGGGCCCGCGCACGTGCTCGTGCACCTCCCCGCTCGCCACCGGTGCCCAACCCGTGATCTGTACCTGTGTCCCGGGCGCCGCGCCGGCCACCAGATGCGCCCGCACCTCCACCGCGCCGTCGGCGACCACCAGGCTGGTGACCTCGGCGCCGGAGTTCAGGACGTATCGGGAGGCCGCCCAGCCCTCCCCCACCCCGAGGGGCACGATGCCCTCGCGGTGCGGGTCGCCGTCGACCAGGACGGCGTTGTCCGGGGGCGAGTCCAGCGGCCGCGTCACCGTGGAGTACGCGAACCGCGTGTAGTAGGGGTCGTAGCGGACGTCCTCACTGCCGTGGTTGTGCAGGCGCACCAGACCGTCGGAGCTCGTCGACTGCAGCAGCCAGTTGGGAGCGGAAACCGGTGTAACCGCATTCTTCCGTTCCACGGGTCCGGGCTCCTCCTGCGCCGTCCACACCTCGTGTTCCGGCGGAAGCAGCAGGCCGAGGAAACCCTTGCTCGCCCAGTAGGGGGAGGCCGGTCCCGAGTATCCCTGCAGGACCGACTCGTCAGGGCCGTGCCAGCCGAGGGTCAGCAGGCCTCGTTCGTCGACCGCGTCCCGTTCCAGAAAGTACTTCAACGCGCCCGAGGCCAGGCGGCGGGTCTCGCCGGGGGCCAGTGGGGTGTGGCCGGTCAGGGCGCCCAGCCACAGGGGTGCGGTGGTGGCGAAGCGGTAGGTGAGGGAGCGGCCCTGGTGCATGGGGGCTCCGTCGCCGCCGAACAGACGGGCGTAGTCGGCGAGATGCGCTTCGAGTCGGCCGCCGTAGCGGGTGAGCAGGTCGGGGTCGTCGGCCAGCCAGGCGTGCAGAACCGGGTAGAGGTGCATCGCCCAGCCGTTGTAGTAGTCGAAGGCGCGGCCGGCACCGTCGGTGTACCAGCCGTCGCCGACGTACCACTGCTCGATGCGCTCCAGGCCGCGGTCGATCGCCTCGTGGGAGGCCTCCGGCTGGTGGCCGATCGATTCCAGGAAACCGCCTACCGTGACCGGGAAGAGCTCCCAGTTGCAGGGCCAGGGTTCGGCGGTCAGCGCGTCGCCGAGCCAGTCCGCCGCGCGCTGTCGCACACCGTCGTCGAGGCGGTCCCAGAGCAGCGGACGGGTCAGTCGCAGGGCGAGGGCGATCGACGCGGCCTCGACGAGGGGTTGACCGCGGTCCTCGATGCGGGGCCAGACGCCGGAGACGCCGGCCGCAAGACCGTTTCCGTAACGCTCCAGCGCCGTCTCGTCGCGGCGGAAGGCGGCCAGCAACAGTGTGCGGGCGTATCCCTCCAGACCGTCGGAGAGGCGTCCCGACCAGCTCTCTTTGCTGCCAGGAAAGTGGTAGAGAGCGTAATCCTCAGTGGCGTACGGCTCCACCGCGGCGAGCAGGGCGTCGGCGGTCGTCTCCCAGTGGGCGCGGGTGTAGCCGGTACGGGGGCTGCGGGCGGTGTCGGGCGGGGGCAGGTGCATCTGTTGTTTCTTTCGTTCGCGGCCGAGTCGGAGCCTGGGAAGGCCAGGACCTGGGGGCGTCCCGGTTCCGGTCGGGGCGCCCCCAGGCGTTCATCCCACCCGCACGGTGCCTCTCGGCACCAGCTGCTGGGCGACGAGTTCATCGCGGACCAGGCCCGCGTAGACCGTGGCTCCGTTCACGGAGGTGTGCGTGTTGTCGCGTTTCTCGTTGTAGAGGTAGAGCGCCTTGGAGCCCTCCACGCCCAGGGACTCCACCAGTGCCTTGGTCTTGGCGGTGAGGTCGATGAGCGGAACGTCCCGCGCGGCGGCCACCGAGCGGATGACTGCGGGATGATCGACGCCAAGTCCGTTGACCAGCAGGGCTGTTCCGTTGTTCAGCGTGCCGTCGGCGTTGAACCAGCGGCGCACGATGGGGGTCACGAGGACCGGACGGCCGCCCTTCTCCCGTACTCCCGCGACCAGTGTCTCGAGGTTGGCACGATACGTCGCCTCGTCGGTCGTCTTGTCGTTGTGAGCGAGTTGGACCAGAACGAGGTCGCCGGGGCGGATCAGCGGCTTAACCGTGTCCCAGAGTTGCGGGTTTCCCAGATACGTGACCGTACTCTCGCCGGAATCCGCGTAGTTGGCGATCGATACCCCCTTGCGCAGGTACTGAGGCAGCTGCTGCCCCCACCCGGTGTAGGGATCGGTGGGCTGGTCGCAGACCGTGGAGTCGCCGATGAGGAAGATCTGCCGGGCGTGCCGGGCACGGGTGACCCTGATGTCGGCCAGGGCAGGCGCCGAGCCGCCGAGCACCAGGTCCAGGCCGGGAGTTCCGTCGGCTCCCGTCGGCTCGCCCTCGGGGCTGCGGACGTCGACGGTGAAGCTGCGGGTGATGCGTTCTCCGGCGGAAACGGCTGTCTCTTGGAGCAGCGCGCGCCGGGTCTCTCCACTGACCACGGTGCTCGACTCGGAATCGCCGCCGAGGACGACCCGCACGTCGTAAGAGCCGGGCGGGACGTCGAAGTGGCAGGAGGTGGCGGTGCAGTTGTCGATGCCGAGGGGCACACGGCCGCCCTGGGCGTGAGCGGCGGCGGGTACGGCCGTCAGACCGGCGGTCAGGGTCAGCGCCGCCAGCACGGCGATGTTGAAACGTCTCACTTGCGGCTCCTCCGTCACGGCAACAGGGGCTGGCGGCTGGACCGTACATCCTCTGGCAAGCGCTTTCTAGACCTTGGACCGATTTCACAAGATTGCCAACCTCCGGCAAGCGAAAGCCCTTTCGCGAAATCGATTCAACTGTCACTCTCTCAGGCACCCGCACCCCCACACCCCTCCGAAGGAGGCACCCCCATGTCCGGAACCGAGAGCCCCAGGCCGGTCCGACGCCGCACCTTCGTCCTCGGCACCGCAGCCGCCGCCGGCTCGGCCGCGCTCGCCGGGCCGCTCGCAGCCCCGGCCGCCGCGGCGGCCTTCGGCTACACCGACGACGGCTCGAACTACGTCGTCGACACCGGCGCCAACCTGGTCTTCAAGGTCAGCAAGACCACCGGCGATCTGACCTCGCTGGTCTACCGCGGCACCGAGTACCAGGGCTACGGCGGAATGAACTCGCACATCGAGTCGGGACTCGGCAGTTCCACCGTCACGATCACGCAGTCCGGCTCGACGATCCTGATCTCCGTCACGCACGGCACGCTCAAGCATTACTACGCGGCCCGCAGCGGGGAGAACCACGTTTATCTCTGGACCAACAAGGCCGACACGTCCGTTTCGGCAACCCGTTACATCGTGCGCGTCAAAGCAGGCCTGTTCCTCAACGACGAGCCCGACTCCTACACCTACACGACCAGCACCATCGAGGCTTCCGACGTCTTCGCGAAGTCCGACGGCCAGACCCGCTCCAAGCACTACTCCAAGCTGCGCGTCATCGACTACAACTACATCGGCTGGACGACGGGCAGCGTCGGTCTGTGGATCGTGCGCAGTAACCATGAGAAAGCCTCCGGCGGCCCCTTCTACCGCTCTCTCCTGCGCCATCAGAGCGCCGACGGCGGTGGCCTCTACGAGATCCTGTACTACGGCCAGAACCAGACCGAGGACCAGCGATTCGGCCTCCAGGGCCCCTACGTCATCGCCTTCACGGACGGCGGCGCACCCTCGTCGTCACTGTTCCCGGGAACCCTGACCACCTCCTGGGCGGACTCGCTCGGCATCTCCGGATACGTCGGCGCGAGCGGCCGGGGCCGGGTCGCGGGCGTCGGCATCACCGGGCGCAACACGGCCTACCCGTACACGGTCGGGCTCGCCAACTCGGCGGCTCAGTACTGGGGTTCGGCCCGGGCGTCCGACGGATACTTCTCGATCGCGGGGGCACTGCCCGGGACGTACACGCTGACCGTCTACAAGAGCGAGCTGACTGTATTCAGTACGCAGGTGACGGTATCCGCGGGTGGGACGACGACCCTGAACTCGATCGCCGTGCCGTCCTCGAACGACCCGGGCACCGCAAGCGCGATCTGGCGGATCAACGACTGGACCGGCACGCCGAGCGGCTTCAAGAATGCCGATCTCATGACCTACGCGCACCCGTCGGACGTACGGGCTGCCGCCTGGACGGGCAACGTGGTGATCGGCAGCGGCAGCGAGGCCTCGGCGTTCCCCTGCTACATCTGGAAAGACGTCAACAGCGGCCTGCTCGTGTACTTCAGGCTGACGGCGGCCCAGGCCGCCGCCGCACACACCCTGCGCATCGGCGTGACGACGGCCTACGCCAACGGACGTCCGCAGATCGTCGTGAACGACGCGTGGACCTCCGCGATCCCCTCCCCGCCCACCCAGCCGAGCACCCGGTCGCTGACGAACGGGTCCTACCGGGGCAACAACTACACGTTCACCTACAGCATCCCCGCGAGCGCCTGGCTCACGGACACCAGTCAGTACAACGTGCTGAAGATCAACGTGGTGAGCGGTTCGGGGTCGACTTCCTATCTCAGCGCAGGCACGTCGATCGACGCGATCGACCTGCTTGCCTGACGTAACCTCACGTTCCTCGTGTCCACTGCTGGTTGGTCCCTCCGTTGCAGGTGTAGGTGATGACGGCTGCGGAGTTGGCGGTGGACGCGCCGTTCACGTCGAGGCACTCGCCGCTCGCGCGGGAGATGACATTGACGTAGCTGCCCGACGTCGTCAGCGACCACTGCTGACTGGTGGCCGTCGCACTGCAGTTCTCCTGGCTGACCGTGCTCGCGTTCTCCTGCACACAGAGGGAGCTGTTCCTGACGACCAACTGGTAGTAACCGCTTCCGACCGACTTGAACCAGTACTTCTGGTTGTTGCCGCCGTTGCAGTCGTACTGTTTGATCTGGGCGCCCGCCCAGAGGGACTGGCTCGTGACGTCGGCGCACTTGTTGCTGTGCCGGGCGATGAGCGTGTTGTACGTGGCGCTCGTACCGGTAACCGTTCCCACGGCCGTGTCGACGGTGATCTCGGGGAACCAGGACATCGACAACGAGGTGGACGTCGGGAAGGTCAGCGGCAGCCAGACGTACCTGGAGTCGTTGACGGTTCCGCCGAAGGAGTTGCCCCAGCGGTCTCCCAGATACAGGTAGGTAGTGCCCGAAGTCCCCTGGACGGGAAGGACGTACGCGGTCTGGGAGCCGTACGTCGTGGAGTCGCCGACGTTCGTCATGGCGGACCAAGGGCCGGCGAGGGAGGTCGCCGTCGCGTACTGCTGCTGATTGGGACTCCAGCCGGTCGCGCCCGAAGTGAGCATGAAGTAGACGCCGTTTCGCTTGAACAGCGCCGGGGCTTCGCGATGCCCTCCGTGCCAGGGGTCGGCGACCAGACTTGCGATACCGGTGTAGTCGTCGGTGAGCCGATAGATCTGCAGGTCGTAGTTCTCGCGGGCTGCAGAGACCATGTAACCGGCTCCATCGGTGTCCACGAAGACCGTGATGTCACGCGACATGTACTGGCCGAGCGGCTGGAAGCTGCCCTGCCAGGTGTAATTTCCGTCGATGGTGTCCGAGACGGCGACAGCAGCCCGGGCCTCGCTGTAGTCCGTGCCGTTCTCCTTGTGCATCCACATCACGAACTTGCCGGTGGACGCGTTGTACATGACTTTCGGGCGCTCGATGTTGGCGACGGCCAGCTCGGAGTCGCTCGACTGGGTCAGGACATGGTTGCGGAACTCCCAGTTCTTGAGGTCGGTGGAACGGTAGGCGTCCACGTAGCGGAAGGTGTTGTCGGCGTTGCGGTTCTCGCCGAACCAGTAGTAGTAGGAACCGACTTTGAGGAGCCCGCCGCCGTGGGCATGCACCGGGCTGCCCGAAGTGTCGGTGAACTGGGTGCCGTTGGCGATGGTGACGGGTGCCGCGTGGGCCGGTCCCGCGGTGGCGAGGGCGCCCACCAGCGCCAGACAGAGGGCGAGCAGGGTCGCGTACGCACGTCTCATCTCACGCACTCTCCTTCACGGTATCGGCGACGAGGACGCCGAAGTCGAGGGTGCCGTCCGGGTTCCAGCCGACTGTCTGGATCCGGGTGTGGCGGTTGGGGTCGTTCAGTGGGTCGTCGTCGATCTCCCGGTGCCGACTGGCGTGGTGGAGCAGCAGGTCGGTCGCGCCACCCTCGGCCACCGAGAACGACTCGCGGCCCGGCGCCCAGATGTGCGCGCCCACGTCACCGGTGGCGTGCGCCTCCGGATGACGGACTCGGAAGCGGGGCGAGTCCCGGTAGCGCCGGGGAACGACGCAGCACGATCCGGTGATAGTCGGGGTGGGTCGCTGCTAAGTAGTAGAAACCGTTGCCATGGCGGTGGACCTGGGGGCCTGCGGGGCGGGGAACGAGCGGGCTGGGGTACACGCGTTGTCTCTCGAGCGAGGGGCGTTCGGAACATCGAACGAGATATGGAATGCCGAACGCCGAAAAGGTAAGGGCGTGTTACGAGCAGGTCAACGGGTCTGACGAGACTTGATGGAAAGCCCTTTCCGGAGTTCCGGCGGGCGCGCGGTCCGCTGGGCCGCGGGACGCCGGGACGGACTCTCGGATGGAGCGAATTTCTGTTATCAGCGACATGCCCGCGCGTCTCCGATGCGTGCGCAGCCATCTCCACACCTCAGCCGCAGCCGCCGGCGCCCTCGCGGCCGTCGCGGCCCTCCTGGTCACCGCTCCCCCGGCCGTGGCCGCCGACGCCAGGGACATCACCGCCGACGTCCTCGCGAACCGGGACGTGACACTCACCGGCGACACGGTGATCACCGTGCCTGCCGGAGCGACAACATACGAGGGCGTTTTCCGCGGTCAGGGAACGCTTACCGTGCGCGGCGGCGGAACGCTCGTGCTGAGCAAAGACAGCGACTTCACCCTGCCCGAGTCACGTAGGCGCCAGGTGGTGCGCACACAGGGCGGAAACCATCCGTACACGACGGTCAGCAACCCCGACCCGCCCGCGATCACAGTGGAGCGCGGAACGACCCTGCAGTACGGCACCGGTGGAGGTACAGGGCTGATCGGGCACTTCCCCTACGACACCCCCGGGTACCGGCTCAACCAGCTCAACGTCCGCGTCGACGGGACCCTGCGGCTGTCACTGACCCGCACTTTCAACATCGGCACGATCAGCGGGTCGGGCCTGGTCACCCAGCCCCGCAACATGTGGGGCACCCTCGACCTGGCGGGCACACACCTCTTCTCCGGGGTCATCGACAACGGCACCGGCATGGCGGTCGGCCGCCCTGAGTACCCGGTGTCGCTGCCCAACGCCCGGGCGATCCTGAATCAAGGATCCTGGATCATCGACACCCCGCTGCATCAGACGATCACTCTGCGGCAGGACTTTTACCAGCGGGAGTACGGCAGCGACGTCAACGTCCACACACGACCCGGCAGCAAGGTCGTCCTCACAGGGCAGTACAGCTACAGCGACCAGGGCGGCGATAGCGCACCCTCACTTAGCGATCCGGATATCAACTGGCGTGCGGTTCCACACCAGTTGAACAAGCGCGGCACCAACATCGAGGGTGCGAACGTGCAGTGGGGCGACGGCACAACGCACAAGATCTTCATGCCGGGAACAAAAGACACCGTTTACATCAATCTGCACGAAGCCAGCGGACGTCGGTCCCTGCTGACCTTCGACTACAACGGGCCGGTCACCCTGGGCGCGCCGATCGGGGGCGGCAAGTACCACGACACATTGGCCTCGCCCGGTGCCGGCGATGTCGTCATAGCCGGCACCAAGGGCAACGACGTCACCTTCGCAGCCGCGCAGTACTACGACGGTTCGACCACCGTGGAAAAGGGAGCGATCCTGCGACTGGGATCGGCGCAGGGAGACGGTTCCCTGCTCACGGACACGGACCGGCGCCGCATAGTGAACGACGGCACGCTCGTCGTGCACAACGCAAAGAATGCGCTCTCATTGTCCCGACTCGGCGGCGGGGGCTCGCTCGTCCAGTCAGGGACGGCGACGACGACCCTCACCGGCTCTGCCGTGACCTACACCGGAACGACGACGGTCGAGCAGGGAACGCTCGCTCTCAAGGGTGGAGCAACACTCGCCAACAGCCGTGCGATCCGGCTGACGTCGGCGGGGGCGCGACTGGACACCGGCGATATGGCGCTGCGGGTGACAAGCACACTCAGCGGCAAGGGGACCGTGCAGGGTGCCGTGATGAACGAAGGCGTGGTCACGGGCGGGCTGACGGTGGCCGGCTCCTACACGCAGAACGACAAGGGTCAACTGGTCCTGGTGGAGGCACCCTTGAAGGTGGGCGGCAAGGTCTCCCTGGACGGCGGGCTCGACCTGTCCGGCGTAGAGAAGGCCGCGAGGACGGGGGCCGGGGCAGGAACGGCGGCCGCGGAGGAGGAAGGTGCTGGTACCGCTTTCGATAAGTCTTCCGACTCGACCGCTAGTGATACCGCTTCCAGTAACGTCGACGCCAAGACTGGGAAGACCCCTGTACGGGAGATCACCGTACTCAACCACACGGGTAATACATCCACCACAGGCACCTTCGACGGGTTGCACGAGGGTGCCGAGGTGAAAATCGCCGACACCGTTTACCGGATCAGCTACAAGGCCGGCGACGGCAACGACGTGGTCCTGACGGCAACGACCGCGAGCCGCTCGGCAAACGCACACGGGCGAGCCGCATCGGATTCCGTGATGGGCGCACCGCGCAACGTCGGCGCAGCGGAGAGCGGCGCGTTCGGCTGGTGGCCGTACGTCCTGGCTGCCGGGCTGCTCGGTGCACTGCTGGTCCCGGCGACCAAGCGAACTCGGGGCGGAGGACGGCGTCGAGGCGGACGGCACTCGGCGCGAGGGTGACGACTCGACTCGCAGGCCATGGCCCATCACGCGACTTGCTGCTGACCATCCACCCGACTCCCCTGCCCCTGCAACGCCTGCGGTTGCGCAACCATGACATCCCGTCAGCGGGCATTCAGGGTCTGTGTGAAACCTGGCACCGAGGCCAGCATGCGTGCGTCGGACGACACCATGTGCCCACCCCGGTAACCCAGTTGTTCTTCGTCAGTCAAAAAACGACGCTGTCGGCACCGTCCGCACGCACGTTCGCCGACCACGGGTCGAGGTGACTCAAGGCGCGCGCGGGAGGCTCTCGATGGTGTCGAGGAACCACTCGCGATCGTCGTGGAGACGGACCATGGACTACGTGGGCCCGGCGGGAAATGGTCTCGGACCAGGGGCTGTCGCCATGCCTCTTCGTCATCGAGGAGTTCCCGTCCGAGGGTGCTGCTGCCGACCTATTGGCCCAGGCGCCGACGGGAGAGCCACAGTTCGTCGCCCGCCTCGCCGATGGCTCCCTGGGCCGTGCCGAGTCGGCGCGCGTGCTCGACGTGCCTGGCGAGCTGCCAGCGTGTGGCGGGATCGCCCGGCACGTCCTCGAGCCACAACGCCACATCGCCCTCGGGCCGTGCGACACAGTCGAGCAATCTTGGAGCACGGATGCCGTGCGCCTGCCAGACCTGCGCAAGCCCAGACTGGCAAACGTGGGCCTAGCGCCGCTAGTGGTTCCAGTGGCGGGGTCGTCGGAGGCCGCCAGCATCGGTCGGTCGCCCGAAATGCCACATTGTGAGCGACCCTTTCCTTCGCTGGACGCATCAGGCTTTCTGCCGCCGCTGCGACTAGCGTCGGGGCATGACCAGCGACACGCCCGTCCCGCTCCCGGAGACCCCTCTCACCACAGCTCTCGCCGTCGGATCCGTCGTCCTCGACGGCGGCATGTCCAACCAGCTGGAGTCCGCTGGGCACGATCTGAGCGACGATCTGTGGTCGGCCCGGCTCCTCGCCGAGCGACCCGAGGCGATCATCGAAGCGCATCTCGCCTACTTCGAAGCAGGCGCGAACGTGGCGATCACCTCCAGTTACCAGGCCACCTTCGAGGGCTTCGCGAAGCACGGGATCGACCACCGGAAGGCGACCCGACTGCTCCAGCTGAGCGTGGAGCTGGCCCGGGAGGCGGCACGGCAGGCCCGGGACAAGGGGGTCACACACCCGTTGTGGGTGGCCGCCTCGGTGGGGCCGTACGGGGCGATGCTCGCCGATGGGTCCGAATACCGCGGTCGCTATGGGCTGAGCGTCGAGGAACTGACGCGTTTCCATCGTCCCCGGCTGGAGGTGCTGGCTGCCGCCGCGCCCGACGCGTTGGCACTGGAAACGGTTCCCGACGCCGACGAGGCCAAGGCTCTGCTGGGCGCGGTACGCGGTCTCGGGGTACCGGCCTGGCTGTCGTACTCGATCGCCGGTGGCCGCACGCGCGCTGGGCAACCCTTGGAGGAGGCGTTCGCCCTGGCCGCAGACGCGGACGAGGTGATCGCAGTCGGCGTCAACTGCTGTGCCCCCGAGGACGTCGACGCCGTCGTGGCGACCGCGGCGCGGGTGACCGGCAAACCCGTCGTCGTCTACCCGAACAGCGGCGAGGCCTGGGACGCGCAGGCCCGGGCCTGGAACGGCCGGGCCACCTTCACACCCGAACAGGTCCGGGGCTGGCGAGAGTCGGGAGCACGGCTGATCGGCGGCTGCTGCCGGGTCGGACCGGAGGCCGTCGCCTCGATCGCCCGGACGCTGACCTCCGCGTAGGCCTCCTTCCACACGCCCACCGCTGCTAGCCTCCGCTCGGGAAACTGGTTACGGGCGCGCCTCGCAATGGGCCGGGTGTGACACAGGTCTGATCGACATCAAGCTCCCTCGCGGCGCGACGACCGGCGTTCAGCGGCCCCGGACTCCCCCGGCCCGGCGCAGTCGGCGCACGGCCGATCTCAGCTCCGTGCCGCGCACGGTTCTGGCGAGCCGAGGGTCCGGTGTAGCCGCCTCGTCAACGGACTCCCCCGAGAGGACGCGTTCCTCCTCCGCCGTCCAGAGGGCCAGCTCGCGATCCCGTGGACCGTATGCGGTATACGACATACAGTCGACCTCGCACGAAATACCGTCTCCCTCATACCGTCCACCGCCGACCTCGCCGAAGACGCGCACCGGATGGGCTGCGCCCCAGGCCTCCCAGCCTGGATCGCCCGTCGCGACGAACCGCGTCCATGCCCCGTGCATCGCGTCGGCGAGCTCCTGCGGAGTGCCGTCCCCGGCAAGCTTCGCGGACTCGGGCGTTTCGCCGGTATCGAAGACGAAGCCGAGCTCGAGGGCATGGCAGGCGCCGAGGCCGGGCCGGAGCGACGGCCAGGCGAACTCGTACACGTAAGACGTTCCGGGACGGGCGTCGGCCAGCCGATGCAAGGGCAGACGCAACAGATTGTCGGTGACCATCTGACCGACGATCTCCGCCGTGCCGGCGTCGGGGTGCAGCGCCCGGTAGCCGCGCGGCACCTGCTGGCCGCAGTGGCAGCGGGCCATCGCGCCGGCGAGGGCGACGGGCCCCAGCCGATCAACGTGCTCCAGCAGGCCGCCCGGGACCAGCCAGAGCCGGTACTCGTCGCGGGTCCAGCCCAGGAGCAGGTCGATGCCGCGTGCCGCGTCCCCGTCGACGAGGGCCTCCAGGGGGTCGCACGGGACGAGGTCGCCGTCGACGACGATGCCGAAGGCGGGCCCACCCAGCACCGGGCTGCCGAGCCTGCCCACGTCGGCCTGGGTGCGCAGCAGCAGGCCCCGATCGACGCCGGCGAAGGCCTCGGCGGTGGCGGGAATCTTCAGCCGGGCCGCCATGCGGCGCACCATGCGCCGGACCTTGTCCCGCTCGAAGGCCTCCGGTGGGCCGCTCTGCAGAACGGCGCGCCGGAACAGTCCCTGTGCCTGCGGGGTCGCGATCAGGGCCCCGACGCTGATGGCTCCGGCGGACTGTCCGGCCAGGGTGACCCTGTCGGGGTCACCCCCGAAGGCCCCGATCGAACGGTGCACCCACTCCAGTGCGGCAAGCTGATCACGCAGTCCGGGGTTGGCCGGGGCGTCCGGAAACAGTCCATAGCCCTCCACTCCCAGTCGGTAGTTGATCGAGACGAAAACGGTTCCATTACGGGCGAACCCGTGTCCGTCGTACACGGGCACCGCTGAAGAACCCCTGGTCAACGCTCCGCCGTGCAGCCAAACGAGGACAGGCAACCGGGCACCCGGACCGGGCTCGGGCGTCCAGACGTTCAGGTTGAGACAGTCGTCGCCCGGCACGACGGGGTCCGACAGATACGGGGCGAAGGCGTCGGAGTACGGCGGTTTCGGCGGCGTGGCACCGAAAGCGCCAGCATCGCGCACTCCGCCCCAGGACTCGGGCGGCACGGGGGGCCGGAAGCGGCGGGGTCCGAAGGGGGGTGCCGCGTAAGGGATGCCCCGGAAGATGGCGACGCCATGTTCGTATCTCCCGCGTACCGCCCCGTAGGGGGTCCTGACGACGGGATCCGGGTCGGGCTCCGCCTGGCCTTCGCCCACGGGATTCGTCTGGTCTGCTGCCACCTGCTCACCAGCCCTTCGCCGCGCTCGCGCACCGGTAACACCAGAGCACCACAACAGCGCACGGTATTCCGGTGCACGAGCCTGTAGCAGGGCTATTTGGCGTACATCAGGGTGCCGAAACCGAGCTGGTCGTAGCCCCCGCTGGTGGACCCGTAGTCACCGCAACCTCCCTCAGGGGCGACCTGGGAATGGGGGTTGGCGGTCAGTTTGTTCCGGCCGGACAGCCAGGGTTCGGTGCCCGCGGCGACCCTGACCTTGGCGCGGTTGATGTCACCGGCGTTGTGCAGCATGCCGGGGTGGGTGAAGGCGGCGGGCGCGGCTTCCGCCGTTGCCGCAGCGGATGCGGCACCGGTGCCCAGGCGGCTGCGGCGGTGAGACCGCCGGCGGCTTTCAGGAGACTGCGGCGGCTCACATCGTCGTGGTGGTCGGGGGATGTGCGGCTCATGGGGTGGGCTCCCATCGTGAGCGGATCCGTGGGGGGGATCCGGGTCAGCTATGCCGAGGTAACGATCACCTCGCCGAAGCGTGCGGTGCCGAGGGTCAGCGGACTGCGGGAGCAGACCACCAGGCCCACGTAGTAGGGGGCGTCGCCGAAAGCGGGGACCGAGCCCTCCGAGACGGGTGTCCAGGTCACGCCGTCATCGGTGGAGACGGAGGCTGCGAAAACGGTTCCCGTGCGTTTTAGGCGCAAGAGCAGGGGGAGCTGAGCTCTGGCCGTGCCCGAGAAGATGGAAGCGCCAGCGACCGTCGGTCGCAGCATGAGCTGAGCGGTCGTGCCGCCGGTGACGATCAGACCGGCCGCCTGATCGAACGGCGACAGGGACTTGGCCATCAGCAGACCGACCCGGTCGGCCGTCGCGCCCTCTCGTGAGAGCAGACGTGCGGTGATCTCGCTGTCCCCGACGACCGACTGCCGAACGAACTGGGCTGACATCCCTTGCGAGTTGACGTTGAGGTCGGATCCCGCGCCGCGCACCACGAAGGTCCCGCCGTCGTACCACGTGTCGCCGGCGTGAGGACGGCTGCGACGCCGAGGGTTCCGTAGTCACGCCGGTCGAGAACGACGTCACCGAGATCGCCGAACGTCCACGGGGCGGGAAGGGGCTTGAATTCGGCGGGCGTCGCCCTGCCGACTGTTGTGGAAACGGATGGCGCGACGGCGCTGATCGGCTCTGAACGGGGGCCCTGGCCTGAGGAGTTGGTCTTTGCCACAGCGTAGTGGTATGTCGTCCCGGGAGCGCCGCTCACGTCGGTGTACCGGATCCGCGTCCCGAAGCCGACAGGGCCGACGCCGGTGGCGATCGCCCAGTAGGGGCCATGGGCGCGCGAGGCGCGCAGGACGCTGTAGCGCGCGGAGAGGTCGGGATCGGTCCATGTCAGTCGGACACCGTCGCCGCCGGCCGTGGCGCGCAGGTCGGGGGTGGTACGGGTGGGGCGGGGCGTGCGCCAGACGTCCCCGCCGGCACCGGTGACGCTGACGTTGTCGAAGGCTCCGGTGCCCGTATCGGCGTATTCCTCATCTACGCCGAGGGAGGATGTGAAGGCGAGACCGGCGTATGCGGTATGCGGCATACCGTCGACCTCCGAAGTGCCGACCACGGTCCACTGCATACCGTCTGCAGAAATGGAGCCGGTGCAGCGCCGCCCCTTCCTGGTCACCCGTACCCAGTACGGCGCACGCATCCGGTACCCGTCGCCGGCGCCTTCCACGTACGGGGCCTCGATCGGGGTCGCGGACTCCGGCAGCGCACCGAGATCGGAGATCGGGAACGAGGCCTTGGTGGTGATCGCCGTCTGCTGTGAGGGAGGCACGGGCGTGCTCCCGGTCGCCGAGACGAGGGCTCCGGCAGCGGGCCGTACGGTCCACACGCCGCTCCATGTGTGCAGGGGCAGCCCCTGGATCAGCATCGACGCATGAGCCGCGTCCGGGGCGAGGGAGGCACGGACCGTGACGCCGATCTTGGAGTACTGAGAGCTCAGCGGCCACACGATCCGTGCGGTGACCGAACCGTCCCCACGCAGGGGAAGGTGCACGAGGCGGTAGGCGTCCGCGCTGCCGGAGGCCTCCAGCAGGAACCGCTCGCCGTCGAAGGCGGCCGAACCAGCGATCGCGACGGGGCCGACGTCGGTCGTCGACCAGGGCCGGGGCAGCCCGGCGGAGGCCGATGCCACTGTCGAACTTCCACTCTGACCCCGGGAGTTGGAAGCGACGATCCTGTAGTGATACACGCGTCCCGCGCACACGCGGGCGTCGGTGAACACAGGCGTCCCGACCCCGGTCGCGAGCTGTTCGTAGGGGCCCTCGGGAACGGAGGAACGTAGGACCGTGTAGCCGGTCGCCCAGGCGGAGGGCAGCCAGGACACGGTGACGGCTCGCGCCTCGCCCACCGCCGTGACACCGGCCGGAGGGGCGGGGACGGTCGCGGTCGGGGCCGTCGCGCCCGCGCAGGTGAAGGTGCCCCAGCCGGGCACGTCGTCATTGCCGCCCTCGACGACTCGGGCACCGCCGGCACCGCGGAACACGGCCGCCTGGGCATAAGGGGCGTCGAGGCCGCGGACTCCGGCGTAGTGGGCGTAGTACATCTCGTAGATCGGGGGCAGGGCGCCCCGTCCGGTCGCTAAAACCGCTTTCTTGATGTATTTCCCCGTGCGGTCGAGGTCAGGGCTGAACGGGACGTCGCCGCCCAGGTTGTAGCGGGCGGCGTACTCGGCGTTGGCCAGAATGCGGTTCCCGTCGTAGCTCCACAGGTCGACGCCCTGGTTCCAGGCAACCTGGGCGGCGTCGCCCATGAGGCCGACCGCGAGCCGTTCATGTCCCTGGTCGCGACCCGACTCCTGGCCCTGCCCTTCCGCCGTGACGATGCGATGGGCCACGCTGCCGTTACCGGCGCCGGCCGCAACGAAGCGAAGAGCGTCTTCGAACGGGGTCCGTTCCTCGCAGAACACACCGATGGCCAGGATGGTCTGAATAGCCGTCAGGTCCCAGCTCCCGTTGGCGTAGAGCATGTATCCGGAAACCGCCGGATACCAGACATCCAGAAAGGACTCCTCGCAGCGCGCGATGTCGGAGTCCGCCCATCCGTCGTAGTCGGTGTGACGGAGCAGTTCGGCAGCGTTGGCGAACTTGAATGCCTGCAGACCGGCGCCGAGCGGGCCGTCGGCTCCTGTGATCACCGTGAGGGAAGCCGTCCAGGCATTGAGGATGTCGCGAGCCTTGTCGGCGTGGGCGCGGTTGCCCGTGACAGCCCGCAGTGCGTTCCGATAGGCGGCTGCGTGATCTGGCCCGCATTCTGAATGGTGTATGCAGTCTGCGATCGACTGTGCGCGGCAAGCGCGAGATAGCCGTCGTAGACAGGAGACGGTCGACCGTCGACGGCGGACTTCATACGGGCGACGTCGGCCGCGCTGTGCAGCAGCCCGGGGTGGGTGAAGGCGAAGGCGGACCCGCCGTCACCCGTCGTCCCCGCCACCGCTCGAGCCGCAGGCACGAACAAGGTATTGGTGCCCGCGGCGAGCAGCGCTGCAGTCGAGGACGTCAGCAGGCCACGGCGGCTGATCGGGCTCACTGCGCAGCCACCTCGGTCTCGGCCTCGGCGGTGGTGACGAACTTCAGGTTCAGCACATGCTCGTTGTAGAACCACTGCATGGCGTCGGTGGTGTAGTACCAACTGGGCTTTTTCATCGAGTCGGCGATGACCTGCCCGTTGACCACCAGGCTCTCGAAGGTGAAGTTCTTGATGGCGTGCTCGGCGTCGTAGCCGAGTAAGAGCGACGGGTTGGCGTGGGTGCCGGCGTAACTGAGGTTCTTGACGTAGACGTCTTCGATGCCGCGGCCGACCGAGGTGTTGTACTTCGTGTTGTACATGATCCGCATGTGGATGACCTGGCCCTGGCGGACGTCCTCGATCCGGACGTCCTCGATCAGGTTGGAGTCGCCGGGGTTGAGAGCGATGCACCCCTGGTACCCCATCTGCGGCTCACTGTGATCAAGGATGTCGATGTTCTTGATGACCAAGTTCTCGATCGTCTCAGGGGCGTCGGTGTTGCCGTGCGTGCCGACGTTGACGGGGTGAGCGACGTCGGCCCACAGGGTGCAGTTCTGAATGGTGATGTCGCGGGTGTCGCCGTAGTAGTCCCAGCGGTGGGCATAGATGGCGAAGCAGTCGTCCGAGTTGCGCATGAAACAGCCGTCGAAGACGATCCCGGTCGAGGAAAAAACGTCGAAACCGTCTCCATTGCCCTTCGAGCTGAACGAACGGGCCTTACTGACGCGGACGTTCTCGCTCTCGCCGAACGTGCCGGCATAGCCGTTCGGATTCATGATGATGACGTCCTGGACACGGATGTTCTTACTGCCCTCGCAGAGAATCCCGCCGGGGCCGCCATAGAGCATGCCGTGGCCGGCGAGGGCCGCCTTCTCAACGTCCTTGAAGTAGACCTGTGCGGTCAGGACAGCGCCGCCCGCCAGATAGACGGTCTTGCCGCTGGGCACGGTGAGAACGTTCCCAGTGACGTTGTGCACGCCGGGGCCGAAGTAGATGACGTTCGGGTCGTCGGCGGAGGGCGGGTGCGGGTCGATGTGGTTGGTGATGAGGTGCAGGCAGTCGAAGATCTCGTCGTTGATCTGGACGACCATGTCGCGAGGCTCCTGAAGCGTGAAACGTAGGGTGTCACCGAGGAGTTCAGGGGTGATGCCCAGCGCGTCCGGCCGCACTCTGGCCTCGGTGGTGCCGCCCTTGAGGTAGGTGACCTCGACTTCCACGGAGCCGCGGAAGTCGAAGTAGACCATCGAGGTGTTGTAGACCTTGCCGGAACCGGTTGTGGCGTTGATCTCCTCCAGTTGAGGCCGGTAGATGTCGAGGGTCTGCCACTCGCCGTCGGGAGCGGTGCGGACGCGGACCTTGAAACTGGTGTTGGTCGGCAGCGTCGCCGGGCGCGGGTAAGTGACCAACGTTGGCACGGAGTTGTCTTCGTCCGCGTGTGCCGCCGTGGCCGTGAGACCGCCGGACAGCCCGGCCGCCACGGCGGTGACGCCTGAAGGGCGGTACGGCGGGACAGGGGCGTGTTCATGCATGACTCCTTGCAACAGGTCGGAAAAGGGTTACTAGGGCGCCGGACGTCGGGCTACTTGACCGGACGTCGACATCCCTGCGACGCAGCCGCGCTGGGCGACGCGGAAGATGAGCAGGAGCGGCAGGACGTACATCACCGAGGCTGCGGCCCGGAAGCTGGTGGCGGGGTGCCCGCGGGGTTGACGTACGTGGACATTGCGGCGACGGCGAGAGTGGACCGGTCGGCGGAAAGCAGGAGTTGGGGCGCGATGCAGTCACCCCACATCCAGGTGAAGGCGATCACGGGACTTACGGAGAACACCGGCCATGACTGCGGTGGGAAGATCCGCCAGAAGACACCGGTGTAGCCGCAGCCATGCAGGGCGATGGGTTGGGGCAGCATCATCGAGCTGACCAGGATGCCGAACAGCGTTTTCCTGCCGGGCGCATCCAGCAGGGCGAAGCCGAAGCCGACCCAGGCAGAGCCTTGATCAGTCCCGGCGAGATGTCGTAGGGCTTGACCATCAGAGTGACAGCCTCGCCCGGCCCGCTCACTCCGGTCGAGACCTGCAGCGCGCACCCGTTGAGCGCCGCCGAACTGGCCACTGCGCCGCCGGCCGCGAGAGCGAGGAAACGGCGACCGCTGGTGGAGCACGGACATGGGAGCGCATCGGGCCTCGCCATCTGTTTCGGGGCTGGAGCGTTTCCGGACTAAGGGACGCGAGCCCGACGGATCGCGGAAGCCGCTGTAGTAACAGGTAGGAACCGGTTGCTACGACCAGGTGGCCAGAGCTTCTTCCGCTCCAGGTAACCCGTCAAGGATCCTGGCGGACTTTCGAAAACTCTGTGCGTGGCCCGGATGCGTTACACAGCTGCCCGCGACTCGCCTGCCGGACTCCAATGGCATCCATCTGACCTGCGGAAATAAGACCAGCGAGACCGAATCCCGAGCCTCGAAACCTCCGACCGGATCGGGCCACGAGGGTCGGGTGACCGAGAACCGCTTTTCGAGGAAACGGGCAGCAACCGGTTGTCGCCCCCACTTACCCACGCCTGGACCTCTCTCTCCAACGAGCCCGCACACCCAGAAGCCCGGAAGCAGGTTTCGCCAGTGTCCGTCTGCGACGAGACCTACCCGCATCACCAGCTAAACGGCCCTACGGAAGCGCATAGTTACCCCGGAATCCGCCCGGACAGCGCTTCCGCCCCAGCGATCGCTCCGATCGATTGACCATGCCTCCACGCCAGATCTACGGTAGAAGACGCTTTCAGAAAATGTTTCCCACGCACCTCAGGAGAGTCATGCCCAGCGCCCAGTTGCCCAGGGCCGTGTTCGCCATGGATCCGGTGCATCTACCCCTGCTGTTCCCCGCGCCGCTCGTGGCCCGGCTACAGCGAACGGCCGAGATCGACCCAGCGCTCGTCGTGCAGGATTTCTCCGATCCCACCGCCGCGCCGGCGCTGGCCGACGCCGAGGTCCTGATCACCGGCTGGGGCTGCCCCCGCCTCGATGCAGGTGCGCTCGCTTCGGCACCCCGGCTGCACACGGTTCTGCACGCCGCCGGCTCGGTCCGCCCGCTGGTCGGCGAGGCTGTGTGGAGCCGGGGGGTAACCGTCTCCAGCGCCGTTACCGGCAACGCCCTGCCTGTCGCCGAGTACACCCTCGCGATGATCCTGCTCGCGGGGAAGGACACGTTCGTCCACCGTGAGCGTTTCCGTCGCACCCACGCCCAGCCGACAGCGGCCGAAACCGCGTCCATCGGCAACCTCGGCCGTCGGATCGGAGTCATCGGCGCCTCACGTGTCGGGCGCCGCCTCCTGGAACTGCTGCGCCCGTACGACTTCGAGGTCCTCCTCCACGACCCGTACGTGGACACAGCCGAAGCCGCCGATCTCGGCGCGCAGTTGCTCTCCCTGGAGGATCTACTCCGGCGCAGCGACATCGTCAGTCTGCACGCGCCGGACATCCCGGAGACCCACCACATGCTCAACCGAGCCCGGCTCGCCCTGATCCGTGACGGCGGCGTGCTCATCAACACCTCCCGGGGCGCTCTGGTCGACCACGCAGCGCTCACCGAGGAACTGGTTTCCGGCAGGCTGCAGGCGATTCTCGACGTAACCGAACCCGAGCCGTTGCCCGCGGACTCCCCGCTGTACCGGTTGCCGAACGTCTTCCTCACTCCTCACATCGCCGGATCCCTCGGCAACGAGTTGGAGCGCCTCGGCCGCATCGTCGTCGACGAGCTGGAGCGGCTGGCCGAAGGGCTGCCTCTCACTCATGAAGTACGGCACGCCGACCTTGCCAGACTGGCCTGATGTGCACCTCCATTCCGGTGTCCGCGTCGCTCTGGTCGGCCGTCGTGAGGGTTATCCACAGGCCGATCCACCTGGAAGAACATTGGGATACGGTTCCCGCACCGACGCGGGGCCAGGCCTCGCCAGTCCGGTGATCAGGCCACGACGATGTCCGCAACCGTGGCCTCCGAGGTGCCCCACAACGGCACCGACGACGGTGAAGGAGCCGCAACGTGAGTCAGCGCAGGACGACTGATAAAGGCGGTCGGGCGACCATCCGGGACGTGGCGAAACGCGCGGACGTATCCGTAGCAAGCGTTTCCCGAGTCCTGTCGGGCAACTACCCGGTCTCGGACGAGTTGCGCAGCAACGTGATGCGGGCTGTCCGCGACCTCGACTACGTCACCAACGCGCACGCCCGTTCCCTGGCCGGTGGCGGCACCCCGACCGTGGCGATACTGATCAACAACATCACCGGCGCAGCGTTCGCCCACGTGGCGAAGGGGGTTGAGGGCGCGGCCACGCTGCGCGGCTGGCTGTCGCTCGTCGGCACCACCGGCGACGACCCCGAACGTGAGCTCGCCCTGGTCAACCTGATGCGTCAGCAGGGCGTCGCCGCCGTGGTGCTGCTCGGCGGCGCCTACGACTACGACGAGTACCAGCTGCGCATGGCCCGCTTCGCTCGTTCCCTGGACGCGGCCGGCTCGCATCTGGTCCTGGTCGGCAGGCCGCCGCTGAGCGGCGACGTCCCGGCCACCACGGTCGACTACGACAACGAATCGGGCGCCTATGCCATGGCCAGCCACCTGCTCTCGGCGGGGCATCGGCGCGTCCTGGTACTGCCCGGGCCCGCCCGACTCACCACAGCTCAGGGCAGGTTGAAGGGAGCGCGCCGGGCTTTCGAGGCGTACGGGGTGCCGTTCGACCCGGGGCTGGTGCGGCACGGTCCGTACGACGACGAGCACGGGTATGCGGCGGTGGAGGCGGCCCTGCACGAGACGCCGGACTTCACTGCTGTGCTCGCCGGGACCGACATCGTCGCCGCGGGTGCGATGCAGGCGGTACGCGCGGCGGGCCTGAGGGTGCCGGACGACGTCTCGATCACGGGCTATGACGACATCCCGCTGGCTTCCCAGCTCACCCCCCAACTGACCACGGTGCACGTGCCGTACGAGGAGATGGGCCGGGTCGCCCTGCGCGCGGTGGCCGACCGTCGGGAGGGTCCCGGAGCAGCCGGCCGACGCAAGGGCACGGACGCCGAGCACCTGGTGCTGGGCACCCATGTCGTCGTACGGGACTCGGTACGGCCGCCGAAGCGGTCCCGGTGAGCCGCGACGCCGTCTGAGACCGGTCCGTCGATCTAGTTTCGTAAACGTTTTCCCCTCCTGCTTCCGTGGTTGCGGGCCTCCCCGGAGGCCTGGCAGCACGCCTCATCAGTTGGCGGATGGACTTCCCTGACCTGCCCCTATGTGGGCAGCTGCGGCCGCAGTCACCCCGGCGGCGCGGCACCGCCCCATCACCGCGAAGCAACATTTTCCTGCACGGCACTAGATATGGCCGGAGCCTCCGGCCTAACGTCGCAGCAACCGGTTACTACCACTTCTGCTTCGCCGACGTCGTCCGGCCCTCTCGCCCGCCGTTCCCGGCCAGTACCGAGCCGCGCTCTCTCATTCCGAGACGCCCACTCTCCGAAGGATCACCGTCAGATGAACTCGAGCAGCTCCAGGAGAAGGTTCGCCCGCGCTGCCGCAGCCGGCCTAGCGCTGACAGGTGTCTGCTCTCAGCCTGCGGCGGGTCGGACGACGGGGACACCTCTGCGTCCGGCCCGGTCACCCTTCCCTGCTGGGGCTGGGCCAACGGACAAGAGGCGGTCGTCAAGGCGTTCAACGCCTCCCACAAGGACATTCAGCTGAAGTACACAAAGGTCATCGACCAGTTGACGATGCAAAACAGCTCACCAACGCGGTCAAGGCGGGCAACGCGCCCTGCCTCGTGCAGAACAGCGCTGAATACGTGACCAGTTGGGTTGCCCAAGGCGCACTCGCCGACATCACGAAGTATGTCGAATCGAGCAAGGACAAGTTCAACACCGGTGCCTGGGCCGCCGGACAGGTGCAGGGCAAGGTCTACGGTGTGCCGACCAGTTCGGCGCCCGCCTTCACCATCTACCGCACCGACCTCTTCGCCCAGTACGGCCTGAAGGCTCCCAAGACCTGGAACGACTTCATAGCCGCCGGCAAGGAGCTCAAGAAGCACGACATCAAGATCACCAACTATGCCGGTGAGGATCCCAGCACGCTGGAAGTGCTCGCCATGCAGGCGGGCGCTCACTGGTACGCCATCGACGGAAACTCCTGGAAAGTGAATTTCCAGGACGACGGAACGCTCAAGGCCGCGAAGGTGATCCAGGAGATCATCGACAACGATCTCAACTCAACGCTCTCGTTCGCCGACTACGCCGCCGTGCAGCGCAACTACGACAACGGCGGCACCGCCACTCGGCAGATCTCCACGTGGCAGATGGCCGGCATGGTGCAGAACTTCACCAAGTCCTTCGGCAAGTGGGCGCTCACGCCCTGGCCGACGTTCGCGGGCGAGGCGGCCAAGACCCCGGCGGGCACCAACCAGAGCACTGGCGTGACCCTGGTGACCAAGGAGTGAAAGAACCAGCAACAGGCGGCGGAAGCGGCGCTGTGGATGTCCACCGACAGCGGCGCGGTCAAGACGATGGCCAGCCCGACCACGGGCAACGGTGTGATGCCGGCACTGGCCGACAGTAACGCGTACGTCGGCGAGGCGATCTCCGACAAGCTGCTCGGCGCGAACTACGAACCCGCCCAGCAGATCGTGAAGGGCAGCCTGAAAACGGTTACCGCCGACTGGACCTTCGGCCCCGACTGGAAGGCCATGTTCACCGAGCTGCAGGCCGGTTGGGCCAAGGTCGTCAACAAGGACCAGAAAGTCACGGATCTGCTGGCACACATGCAGGAGTGGACGGTCAACGACCTGAAGTCCCGCGGCATCAGCGTCGAAGGCTGAGGCTCGACCGATGGTTCCCTCCCTGCGTTGGAAGGGCGCCGCGTTCACGGTACCGTTCCAGCTCGGCTTCGTGCTTCTGTATCTGGTGCCGATCGGCTACGCCGTCTACCAGTCCCTGTTCCGCACCCAACAGTCCGGACTGGGGCTCGGGGGTGCGACGGATTTCTGGTACATGCGCGAAGGTGTGCGCATACCGGTCGGTCGGCCCCTGGACACCGGTCGACTGTCGGACGACCACGGCGGGCGGCTGCGCTTCACCGGCACCCTGGCGGGAACCACGCTCGTGACTTGGTCGACGCATCCTTCACCGCGGACTTCCGGGACTTCCGGTTGAGCTGCACGCCGACATAGAACCGAACTGCTCATGCCCTCCGGAAACGCCCGCACCGACTCGCCACCCTCGCGGCGACCGACAACCGGCGGCTGGCAGCTGCCAACCGGCGGCCCCCGCCGCCACTGCCGCCACTGCCGCCACTGCCCACGACCACACCCGAACCGCCGGTTTCCCGGATCGGCCGCCCCCGGTGACGGCCCGCCCGCACCAGCTTCCATACAGAGGCGGCCCGGCCCATCCTCGTCCGGCCATCCCATCTGTTCGGAGTTTCGAAAGTTCAGGCGTTCGTGATCTCGCGTTTCCCGGTGTCTTCACGTCACGCTGAGTCGCACCTAGGATAGCAAGCGCTTTCTGCGAGCCGTCCTGTTTCCGGATCGGCTCCGAAAGTGCGCTGGTCGAACTTTCGCTGGCCCTCGGGCGGGCCGGAGAGGTGGTTCCCGATGGTGCGTACGGCGAGTGCGAGCGTGACGGCCGGGCCTACCCTGGCAGTCGTGGCCCGCGAGGCGGGGGTGTCCGTACCGACCGCCTCCAAGGTGGTCAACGGCCGCGAGGACGTCGCTCCCGAGACCCGACGCCGGGTCACGGAGGCACTGGACCGGCTCGGGTACGTGCGCAGACCGCGCTTCGACGCGACGAAGCCGCCCCGGTTGGTCGACCTCGTCGTGCACTCGCTGGACAGTTCCTGGTCTGGAGCTGTGCTGCACGGCGTGGAGGAGGCGGCGCACGACGCAGGTCTGGATGTGGTCGTCTCGGCGGCCCTGTCCCGCACCCGCGTCGGCCGCCCGCAACGCGGATGGCTGGACAAACTGACCGTGCGTGGTTCGGCCGGAGTCCTGTTCAATCTAACGGAGTTGACGGACTCTCAGTACGCCTGGCTGGAGCAGCACCGCACCCCTTTCGTGATGATCGACCCCGTGGTCGAGCCACCGCCCGGGGTGGTGTCGGTGGGCGCGGCGAACTGGCAGGGCGGGGTGACGGCGACCGAGCACCTGCTGGCCCTCGGTCACGAACGCATCGCCGTGATCGCCGGACCGCGCCGCAAGATGTGCAGCAGCGCCCGCGTCGCCGGCTACCGCTCTGCGCTGGCCTCCGCCGGGCTGGCGCACCGCCCCGAATACCTCCGCAACGGCGGCTTCGACGAGTCCGTCGCCCACCGCCGCATGGTCGAACTGCTCGACCTTCCCGTGCCGCCGACGGCCGTCTTCGTCTGCTCCGACCGCATGGCCCTCGGGGTCTACCAGGCCTTGTCAGAACGGGGGTTGAGGGTTCCAGACGACGTCAGCGTGGTCGGTTTCGACGATCTGCCGGAGTCCCGCTGGACCACTCCCGCCCTCACCACCGTCCGTCAGCCGCTCGCCGAGATGGCGGCGACGGCCCTCCGGCTGCTGGTGCGAATGATGGACGGGGAACGTCCGGAAGGAACGCGGACGGAGTTGTCGACGCGTCTCGTGCAGCGGCAGAGCACAGCGCCACCACCGCAACGCTGACGGTCGCGCCCACTTCACACCCACCCACCCAACGGCGTCGCGTGCACGCGAACGTCACTGGGCTCCGGTCCTCAGTCTCGTACTCCGGCCGCCCAGGTGATCCCGCCCCGCAGATGCGCAAGGAAGTCGGGGTCCCGGTAGGCCTCGGCGGCGTGGCCGAGAGCTGTGTAGAAAACGCGTCCCTGCCCCTGCTCACGGCACCACACCAGGGGGTGGTCAGCACCCATTTCTCCACCCTCGTACGACGACTCGTCGGCGACGGCGAGGACGCGTACCTGCCCTCGCGGGTTGGCGCGGAAGTCGTACCACTCGTCGGTGAAGTCCCAGACGGTCGGCAGAGAGCGGGTGGCGGGGTGGTCGCGGTCCTCGATCACCGCCTTGCCAGGCTGGTACTGGGGATGGCGGGCGAAGCGGGCGCCCAGGAGTTCGCCGTAGTACGGCCAGTCGTACTCCGTGCAGGCAGCCGCGTGCACTCCTGCGAAACCGCCGCCCGCCTCGACGTATTCGGCGAGCCGTCGGCGTCCGGCCGGGGTCAACACCTCACCGCTCGTGGAGAGGAAGAGCACGGCCGCGTACCCGTCCAACGAGGCCTCCAGGGCGGCCGGATCCTCGGTGTGATCCACGGCGAACTCGCCCAGAGCGCGCACCGCAGCGACGGCGTCCGGGATGGACTCGTGGCGGTAGGCGGTGGTGCGGGTGTACACGAGCAGGCGATCGAACATGGGAACGAGCCTAGACGGACGGAAGTTCGAGTCCCAGGGATGCGATCAAGCGAAAATTTCGCCCTCTCAGGCGCGCCAGCCCAGCGGTGCACATCAGCGGTGCACACCAGCGCCGGGAGATACCGAACGCCCGCTCAGTGGCGTTGAGTTTCTCAATGGCGTTGAGTTCGAGTCGGATACACCGCTTTCCTAGAGTTTCTGCAGTCGATGTGGAGCTCAAGGATCAGCGGCCACGCGAACCGGGGCGCGTAGGCTCAGGTGGGATGAACACCATTCCCGCACGCCTCGATCACATCGTCGTCGCAACGCCCGATCTGGCGACGACGGTCGCCGAGTTCACCCGGCGCACGGGAGTGGCCCCGGCGCTCGGAGGAGTGCACGTCGGGCTCGGAACCCGTAACCACCTGGTCGGACTGGGTCATGGCGCCTATCTGGAGATCATCGGCCCGGATCCGGAGCAGCCGACGCCTCCCCAGGCCCGTCCCTTCGGGACGGATGCGCTCACGTCGGAGCGGACGGTCAGCTGGGCGATCAGTCCGCCCGACCTGGACGCGACGGTGGCGGCCGCCCGGTCGCGGGGCTACGACACCGGCGATGTACGGGAGATGAGCCGGCGTCGTCCTGACGGCACGCTGCTCCGGTGGCGGCTCACGGACGGCGGCTCACCGCACCCGTCCGGTCTGGTGCCCTTCCTCATCGACTGGGGCGCGACCCCCCATCCTTCGGCGTCGGACCTGCCCGTCGTCCGGCTGTTGGAGCTGACCGCCACCGCCCCGGCGCCCGACGAGATCCGCCCCGTGCTGACCGCCCTGGGCACCGACCTCACGCTCACCGAGGGACCGGCCGCCTTCTCGTTCACCGTGGACACGCCCAACGGCCCCGTTACGTTCGACTGACCTGGGAAGCCGCCCTCAGCAGGCGCAGCTGTCCCAGCTCGGCCACGTTCTTCATCAGCTCGGCGTTGGCCCACGCAAGCAGGTGGGTCACGGTGTGCTCGGGGTCGTTCGGCCAGGGAAACGGTGCGGTCCGGTCGAGGTCGGCGTCGGAGAGTTCCGCGACGGCGGCGGTCCACTCCTCGCGCAGATCGCGCAGCCAGGTGACGGCCGGCTCGCCCGCCCCCGGCCAGCGGATGTCGGCGCGCTCTCGGGGCGGGCGGCCGAGGAGGTGGTCGGTGGCGGTGCCCAGCCACCAAGCGAGGTGCCAGCTCACCCAACCGACGGTCGGGACGGGGACAGGGTCGGGTTCCGTGTCCGCCCAGTCGGGTCTCCACCCTCCGGCGCCGTCCGGGTGGAGAGTCCAGGTGTGCGCGGCGGGCTCCCAGAGGAAGTCCTCCGGTTCCAGGCGGTCGAGGTGGTACTCGAAGAGGGACCAGGTCAGGTCGAACTGCCAGCTCAGGAGCTCACGACGGCCAAGGATGTCCATCGGACCACCCTGGCACGCGCCGGAAACACATGGGGAACGGTTTTCCGGCGCCGGACGTGTCCGTTTCCTTCAAGACCGGCCGCACCGGCTGTACCTACGGTGGCCGCATGAGTCCACGATTCGATGCCATCGGCCTGGTCGTCTCCGACATGGCCGCCTCCGTCTCCTTCTACCGTCGGCTCGGTTTCACCTTCCCCGAGGGTACCGAGGGGCAGCCGCACTCCGAGGCCGAACTCCCCGGAGGGCTACGGCTGTTGCTGGACACCGAGGACACGGTCCGTTCGTTCCTCCCAGAGTGGCAGCCGCCGTCCGCGGGCGGCAGGACCTCGCTCGCGCTACGCTGCGACACACCGGGCGAGGTCGACACGGTCTACGAGGCGCTGCTGAGCGCCGGTCACCACGGCGAGCTGAAGCCCTGGGACGCCTTCTGGGGCCAGCGGTACGCCGTCGTGCACGACCCTGACGGCAACGGTGTCGACCTGTTCGCGCCGCTGGCCCAGTAGACGCCGCCACCGGCGCGGCGGGTCCGCCCCTGCACCGGGAAGTGTCCGTCCGCCCGCCCGCCGGCCCCGTAGGTTCGGTCCTGCCTGCCTCCGACGGGTTCGGTCAGCGCAGCCCCCGTAGACCACGCCCGTCGGTCGGCAGACCGGCCTGACAGTCGGCCGACCGCCCTGTCAGCGCAACAGCTCGCGCAGCGTCAGGCCCGTGAACTCCCGTACGTCCCGGGAGAGATGGGCCTGGTCGGCGTAGCCGGCCCGGGCCGCCGTATCCGCGTACGGCACACCGGCCCGAGCCAGCACGAGAGCACGTTGCAGGCGCAGGATCCGGGCCAGCGTCTTGGGGCCGTAACCGAAGGCGGCCAGGGAGCGGCGGTGCAACTGCCGTTCCCCTAGACCGAGTTCATCGGCCGTGGTGGCTACCGGGCGGCCGGCGGCGAGGGCGGTGACTAGGCGACGCAGTGCGGGGTCAGGATCGGGCGACCGCTCCACTGCGAGCGACTCCAGCGCCGTCGTCGGGTGCGCTCCCGTGGCGATCCGATCGCTCAGTCGCCGTACGTCCGACACGGGCCACAGATCTGCCAACTCGACACGGCGGTCGCGCAGTTCATGGGCCGGTACGCCGAGGAGGGCGGGCGCGGTGCCGGGGAAGAGGCGGATGCCCGCCCAGGGCACGGGCGGTCCGGCAGGGACGTAGGGCCGGGTGTCCGGTCCGGCGACCAGCAGCCTGCCCTCGCTCCACAGCAGGTCCATGCAGCCGTCGGGCAACACGGGAAACGCAGGACGCGTGCCAGGCGCCGACGACGGCGTGTTCGTCCACAGCACCGCCCCGGCCAGCCGGGAGGAGGCCCTCTCCTCATACACATCTGCCAGCCTACGCCGCCGGAAACGGTGCACCGGTGCGGATCCGCGCCCGTCCCCGCCCACCGGCGACGAGGCCGGGCACCCGACGAGGCGACGGCACCGCGACAGCACCTGCTCTGCGACCGGTAACCGATTTCCTCCCGTTACCCACGCCCTCGCGCACCCCTCCCGCACTCCCCCACCGCGCCCCCCTACACCCCCGGCGCCCCCTACGCCCGAGAACAGCCATGAAACCGCTTACCGCGAGCCCCTCAGGGTCATCGCGCTTCCGCGGCCGCGAGCCCGACTCATCCCGCGGCCACACCCGCCACACTTGCCACGCATGCCACACCCGCCACAGTGTCGGCACGCCGCGGCCGAGCCGCAGTCGTCCCTAGGGCACCCGCGTCCGGTGTTCCTGCGGGCTGATCCCGTACACCCGCTTGAAGGCGCTGGACAGCGCGAACGCGCTTCCGTACCCGACCTGGCGGGCGATCGCGCCGATCGTGTCCTGCGTGTCACGCAGTCGGTCCGCAGCGAGGGCGAGGCGCCAGCCGGTGAGGTAGGTCATCGGGGGCTCGCCCACGAGGTCGGTGAAGCGGCGGGCCAGCGCCGCCCGGGAGACGCCGGCCTTGGCGGCGAGCGACGCGACGGTCCAGGCGTACGCCGGGTCGTCCTGGACGAGGCGCAGGACGCGGCCGACGACCGGGTCGGCCAGCGCCTGGTACCAGGCCGGCGCCGCCGCCTCCGGGCGGGAGAACCAGGCTCGCAGCGCGGCGATGACCAGGAGGTCCAGCATCCGGTCCAGGACGACCTCCTGGCCGGGTTCGTCGCGGACGATCTCCTCCATCAGCAGTGGGGTGAGCGGGCACCGCCAGACGTCGGAGGTGAGAGACAGCAGCGGGGGCAGCGCGTCGAGCAGTCGACCGTTGATCTCGCCCTGCATCAGGTACGTGCCGATGAGGACGACCGTGGATCCGTCGAGGCGGTCACCCCAGGTGCGGACGCCCAGGTCCATGGAGCCGTTCAGCAGGCGCCCGTCGGGGTACGCGCACTGTCCGCCCGGGAGGATCAGCGCCTGCGGGGGCGTGCCCGGGGCGTCGGCGCAGGTGTAGGGCCCGGGGCCGCGGGCGATGGCGAGGTCGCCGGCCCGCAGCGGGACGCCGTCCGCCCCGTCCGGCACGACCCATCCCTCGCCGCGCACCATGAGCATCACCGTCAGCGGGGCGCGGTCCTCGACCCGCACGCCCCACGGCGGGTCGAAGCAGGCACGGATCATGAGGGCGCCACGCGCGCGTGGACCCTCCAGAAGGCCTGCCAGGGGGTCCCCCCGCGTGAGCATGTCCGAGCGTGGAGGAGCGTCCATGTGGCCAGCGTAGACGCGCGCTTATGGGAATGAGCCGTTCAGCGATGGGAGCGGGCGGCGCACCGCACTTGACTGGATTCATGACACAGAACACGGCACAGAACACGACAGACAAGACGGCAAACAAAACAGCAAACGAGACGGCAGGGAAGTCCGCAAAGACGACAGCCGCGCCGCGGACGACGGTGCAGCGGACGACCGTGGTGGTGACGGGCGCGTCCGGTCGTACGGGCGGCCGGGTGGCGCGGGCCGCCGAGGCGGCCGGGCTCACGGTGCGGGCGGCCTCGCGGGCGCAGGGCTTCGACTGGTACGACAGTTCGACATGGTCGGACGTCCTGTGCGGCGCCGGCGCGGCGTACCTGGTGTATCCGACGGACGTGGGAGCCCCGGACGCGGCGGGCGCCGTCGGTCGGCTGGCCCGGGAGGCGGTCGCGCTCGGGGTGCGGCGGCTGGTGCTGCTGTCGTCGCGGGGCGAGGAACGGGCGCTGCCGACCGAGGATGCGCTGCGTGCGTCGGGCGCCGACTGGACGGTCGTCCGTGCTTCGTGGTTCGCGCAGAACTTCAGTGAGGGGCCACTGGTGGAGGAGCTGCGGCAGAGCGGTGAGCTGGTGTTTCCGGGTGGGGAGGTGCGCGAGCCGTTCGTCGACCTGCGGGATGTCGCCGATGTGGTCGTGAAGACGCTTACTACGGGCGATCTGTACGTGGGGAAGACGTTGGACGTGTCCGGGCCACGGCTGCTGACGTTTCGGGAAGCGGTTACCGAAGTCGGTCGGGCCACCGGGCGTGCGCTCACGTACACGCCGGTGTCGGCGCGTCAGTACGGCGAGCAGCTGGCCGGGTTCGGCGTGCCGCCGGAGGAGGTCGCGTTCCTGGTGGAGCTGTTCGACTCGCTCCTCGACGGGCGCAACGCCTACCTCTCCGAAGGCGTCCAGGAGGTGCTCGGACGCGAACCGCGCGACTTCGCGGAGTTCGCGAGGGACGCGGCGGCGGCGGGCGTCTGGACGGCGTAACCCCCGCGTCCCGGGGTCACGGCCGCCCAGGGTCACGCCCTCCCGGGGTCCCGCCCTCCGGGGGTCACGCCCCTCCCGGGCTCCCACTCCTAGGGCTCGATCGCACGGGCTCCCCCTCCGAGGGCCGATCGCACGGGCTCGCGCCCCTCAAGGCTCACTGCTCTCGGGGGTGTTCCTCCCCGTTCGCACCGTTTCCTTTCGGGGAGCTCTTCACCTGCGTCCGGAATCGTCCCGTCACGTCCTCCGGCGGAAGGAACCGGGACCATCGCTCCGGGTACTCGGACGGCATGTCGGGGTCGTCCGGGTCGTCGTCCTCGTGGGAGCGGGCGGCGGCCATACGGGCGACGTACTCCGCGGCCTCCTCCTCCCGCAGCCGTTCGTTGGCGGCGCGGGCCGCGGCCGTGGCGGCGGCCGGCCAGACCCGGTCGATCGCGGCGTTGACGGCGGCGCCCACGAGCACGGCGAAGGCGGACACGCCGATCCAGAGCATCACGGCGACGGCGGCGGCGAGGGAGCCGTAGATGGACGCGCCCTCGATGGTGTTCGTCAGGTAGATGCGCAGCAGGAAACTGCCGAGCACCCACATGGCGAGGGCGACGAGCGCTCCGGGCACGTCCTCGATCCAAGGGGAGCGCACGGGTACGGAAACGTGGTAGAGCGTGGTCAGAAACGCGATGGACAGGATGATCACGACCGGCCAGTACAGGACCTGCACCACGGTCGTCGACCAGGGCAGGATCCGCACCACCGCGTCCGGCCCAGCCACCATCAGCGGCAGCGCCACCGAGCCGATCAGCAATGCCGCGATGAAGAGCAGGAACGCCACCAACCGTGTCTTGACGATGCCGCGCACGCCGTCGAGGCCGTACATCACGGTGATGGTGTCGATGAAAACGTTCACCGCGCGCGATCCGGACCACAGTGCGAACAGGAAACCGATGGAGATGACGTCGGGGCGGCCGCCCTTCATGACGTCGTCGAGGATCGGCTGGGCGATCTGGCTCACGCCTTTGTCGGACAGGACCCTGCGCGAGGCGTCGAGGAGATTGGACTCCAGGCTGGTGATGGTGTCGGTGCCGGTCCAGTCGTCGACGTAGCCGAGCAGGCCGATGAGGCTGAGCAGCAGCGGGGGCACGGACAGCAACGTGAAGAAAGCGGCTTCTGCGGCGAGTCCGAGGATGCGGTACTCGATGCAGGAGTTGACCGTGTCCTTCACCAGCAACCAGGCGGTCCGGCGCTTGGAGACGTTCCGGTAAAGGGCACGCGCCCGGTGGAGACGCCCGGTGGGGCTCCCGGGTTGCTCGGGTGAGTGACTTGCTGGCTGCACGCCTTAAAGGTATCCGCCGTTCGGGGCTGCACTCACCTTCGGCCGCACTGCTTCACCGGGTCGGGGAGCGGCGCGCTGGCTCCGGATGGCCATGACCGCCGTACCCGAGGGTAGGTTCGGGCTATGGCAGGCAGCACGCACACCGTGACCAACCAGCCCCCGCCCCTGACCGGGTACGACGTCTACGGCGCCGACCGGGCGCTGGTGGATGCCGTGCAACGGCACCTGGATCCGGAGCTGCTCGTCGAGGCGCGCGGCGAGCTGTCGGAGCTCGGGTGGGCGGCCGGATCCGCGCAGGTGCAGGAGTGGGCGGTGCAGGCGGACCAGCACCCGCCGAGTCTGCGCACGCACGACCGTTACGGGCATCGCATCGACGAGGTCGACTTCCATCCGGCGTGGCACCGGCTGCTCGGCAAGGGCGTCGGGGCACATCTGACGGATGCCTGGGGACGGCCGGGCGGGCATCTGCGCCGGGCGGCGGGTTTCCTGGTGTGGACGCAGGTCGACGCGGGCAACTGCTGTCCGCTGTCGATGACGCACGCGGCGGTGCCCGCGCTGCGCGCCGATCCGGAGCTGGCCGCCCAGTGGGAGCCCCGGCTGACGTCCACGGTCTACGACCGTGTGCTGCGGCCGGCCCCGCTGAAGGCCGGGGCGCTGTTCGGGATGGCGATGACGGAGAAACAGGGTGGCAGCGACGTACGGGCGAACACGACACAAGCCACTCCCCTCGCCGAGGACGGCGCCTACGAGCTGACCGGGCACAAGTGGTTCTGTTCGGCTCCCATGTCGGACGGTTTCCTGGTGCTGGCTCAGGCGGCCGGGCTGAAGGGCGCCGGCGGGCTCACGTGTTTCCTCGTGCCGCGCGTTCTCGAAGACGGTACCCGTAACGTTTTCCGCCTCCAGCGGCTGAAGGAGAAGCTGGGAAACCGTTCCAACGCCTCGGCGGAGGTCGAGTTCGACGGGACATGGGCGCGCCGGGTCGGTGAGGAGGGGCGCGGGGTGCGCACCATCATCGACATGGTGGCGGCGACCAGGCTGGACTGTGTGGTGGGGTCGGCGGGGCTGATGCGGCAGGCGGTGGCGCAGGCGATCCACCACTGCACCTACCGTGCGGCGTTCGGCGGAAAGCTCGTCGACAAGCCGTTGATGCGCAATGTTCTGGCAGATCTCGCGCTGGAGTCGGAGGCGGCGACCACGCTCGCGTTGCGGCTCGCGGCGGCCTACGACGACGGGAGCGAGCAGGAACGGGCGCTGCTGCGGATCGCGGTTCCGGTGGCCAAGTACTGGGTGACGAAGCGCTGTGCGCCGGTGGCGGTGGAGGCGTCGGAGTGCCTGGGGGGAAACGGTTACGTGGAGGAGTCGGGGATGCCCCGGCTGGTGCGGGAGTCGCCGCTGAACTCGGTCTGGGAGGGAGCGGGCAACGTCCAGGCGCTGGATGTGCTGCGGGCGTTGCAGCGGGAGCCGCAGGCGCTCAACGCCTATCTCCAGGAGGTGGGGCGGGCGCGTGGGGCGGACCACCGGCTGGACGGGGCGATCAAGGGCTTGCTGACGGAGCTGGCCGATCTGGACGGGGTCGAGGGCCGGGCCCGGCGGCTGGCGGAGCGGTTCGCCCTGGTGCTCCAGGGGGCGCTGCTCGTACGATTCGCGCCGCCGGAGGTGGCCGACGCGTTCTGCGCCTCGCGGCTGGGCGGGGACGGTGGTCTGGCCTTCGGGACGCTGCCGCACAGTCTGGACCTGGCGGCGATCGTCGAACGGGCCGATCCTCGGCCGTGACCACTGTGACCTGCAGGGATCTGCAGAAACCTGTTACGGCAGGAAGCGGGGGTGGTGCTGCGCCGACACGGCACCACCCCCGCCGCAATGGCCCTGCGAGGCCAGAATCGCCGCTCGGGACGGCTTGACTCAAGTTTCAAACAGCCTGTGGATGTTCACCAGGGTTGCAGGGGGTTGCAACTTGTCGGCGGTTGTGACGGGACTATGCCCCTCCGGCATGTGTGGGCGGCAAGATGGGGCCTTCGGCAAGACCTTCAGACAAGACCGGAAACAAATGGCGCAGGAGCTTGACATCAGGTTGTCCGCCTGTGCTCCGCGGGAGGCCCAGTGGTGATGCCAGCGATGAACGTGCCGCAGCTGGCGGCCGTCGACGCCGCACGGGCGGCGCGGGTCCTCAACGAGGTGCGCGACGCCCGGTTGGCCGGCCAGCGGGCGCGCGTCGCGCCGCGGCCCGTGATCGAGCAGTCCTGGGAGCGCATGCTGCGCAGCGGAGTCGACCCCGAGCACGATTTCAGAGCGGGGCTGCTCAGCTCCGACGAGGTGCGGCGACGGCGGGAGGAGTCGCCGCTGCGCGAGGTGTTGCCGGTGCTGCGCGAGGGGTTGCTGTCGGTCGCGGACGTCGCTCACCACATCATGGTCGTCGCCGACGACGAGGGCCGGGTGCTGTGGCGCGAGGGCTGCAACCCGGTGCTGCGCAAGGCCGACTCGCTCGGTTTCGAGCTGGGCGCGGACTGGGGTGAGGCCGTGGTCGGCACCAACGGCGTGGGCACGCCGGCGGTGGTGCGCAGACCGGTACAGGTGTTCGCCTCCGAGCACTTCGTACGCTCGCACGCGACCTGGACCTGCGCGGGCGCACCGATCACCGACCCGCGCAACGGCCGGCTGATCGGTGTGGTCGACGTCAGCGGACCGCTGGAGACGATGCATCCGGCCACACTGGCCTGGGTGGACTCGGTGGCGAAGCTCGCCGAGTCCCGGCTGCGTGAGAAGCACCTGAGTTCGCTGGAGCAGTTGCGCGCGGTGGCGGCGCCGGTGCTGGCCCGGCTCGGCGGCCGGGCGGCGGCGGTGGACGGGGAGGGCTGGACGGCGGCGGTGACCGGGATGCCGTACGCGAACCGGATCGCGCTGCCCAAGTCGCCGTCCGCGGGCCGCCGGTGGCTGCCGACGCTCGGACTGTGCTCGATCGAGCCGCTGGCCGGGGGCTGGCTGGTGCGGTCGGCGGACGAGGCCGCCGAGCCGCCCGCGCGCGGCGCGACCCGGATCGTGCTGGACGTGACCCGGCCCAGACGCTGGTCGGTGACCGTGTCGGGGGACGCGGGATCCTGGTCGCATGAACTCAGCCCGCGGCATGCCGAGTTGCTGTATCTGCTGGCGGCGCACCGGGGCGGCCGCAGTGCGGCGGGCCTGGCCGAGGACGTGTTCGGTGACTCGGGCCGTACGGTGACGGTGCGAGCGGAGATGTCCCGGGTGCGGCGGTATCTCGGGGGTCTCCTGGAACACCGGCCATATCGTTTCTGCGAAGACGCCGAGGTCGAGGTGCTCGTTCCGGCGGATCCGAAGGGTTTGCTGCCTCATTCGACCGCGCCCGCGGTCGCGCGAAACCGGATGTCTGCACCGTAGCAACAATGCTTCCTCCGAGTTCTTCCGTCGCTATCTTCCGCATATTTGCGAGGTCTTCGTCCTCTCCGGCAGTCGACTGCCGTAGCATCCCTCTACGGGTCACCCCACCTGCTCCTCGGTCAACGTACGGATCATCAGGCGCAGTTGGCCCGCCTCGGGAGGGCGAATGAGACAACGCGGCCGTCATCGCCGGCGCAGGCGAGGCAGGGCACTGCGGGCGTTCCTGTCCGGAACCGCTCTCGCCCTCACCGCTGCCGCCACCATGGTCAGTGTTTCCCAGGCGACGGTGACCGACGACGGCCCCGGGGGTCTGAAACCGCTTACGACATCGTCCGAGACCGGGAAACTACGGCTCACGGAAAACCTGGTGCCGCAGGCCTCCCTGGACCGGCTCGCCGCCGGGATGGGCCGACCCGTCGGCGTGAGTGCGGTACTGGAGGACGCCGACCGCAGCCTGCGGGACGCGATCGACTGCTCGGCCGCCGAGCGCGAGGTTCTGCCGGTCTCCCCCGTGGCCACGCGCGCGTACTGCTGGAACACGAGCGACACCGACGGCTGGCAGCCCGGCGCGGTCACCACGTCGGGGGACGCGGACGACGACGGCGTCTGGGGCGCGAACCGGGTGATCCTCTCCGGCTGGTCGCGCAGCGGGGGCACGGTGGCCGACCGCGGGCTGGCCCGGGTCGGCTTCGTGAACGCGGGCGATCTGAACCACCTCTCCTACACCTGGGCACTGCTCGCCGTCCCCGTCGACGACGGCCGCGACTACCGGGGGCTGGTCTCCCATGTCTCCGGGATGGTCTGGTACCAGGACAAGCTGCTGGTCACCGCCGACGACGGGGACCGGTCCGCGCTCTATGTGTACGACATGAACCGCATCCAGCGCGCGACGGTCGCCGACGACGCGGTCGGCCGGGTGCCGGGCGGCTGGTCGGCAAACGGTTACCGCTTCGTGCTGCCGGCCATCGGCTCCTACGAGCTGAGGGACGACTCCGACGCTCCGCATCCCGCAACCGTTTCCCTCGACCGCAGCACCGTGCCGGACAGCCTGGTGGCCGGGGAGTGGACCCTCGACGAGGGCGACCGGGGCGCGCGCCTGTGGAGCTACCCCTTCAGCACCCTGCCCGGCCGCGGGGGGCTGCTCGCCGCGAGCACGACCGGGCAGGTGGCGGCCTCGGAGGCGTACGAGACGAGCGTCACCGGTGTACGGGGCGTGCTGTCGTACGGCTCGGACTGGTACGTGACCCGCGCCGCCGGCCCGAAGGACGAGCACGGGACGCTGTGGCGGCAGACCGTCGGCACGACGGACGGCGACGAGAACGGCGAGGCCGACGGTTCGAGCGCCGCGGTGTGCGGCGGCGAGGAAACACACAGCTGCTGGAGCACGCAGACCGAGTCCCTTTCCTACTGGGCGGCGACCGGCGAGGTCTGGACCCAGTCGGGACGGGTGCTCTTCGCGCTGCCCCTGGCCTCGATCGACAGAACGACGAAGTAGATGATTCCCTGACGGGCATGACCAACATCCCCGTGACCACCTGGTCCCTGGAGCAGACCGATCCGACCGACCTCCTCCCGGCCGTCGCGCCCGAGGGGGACGTGCGGATCGTGCGCTCCGAGGCCCCCTCCCCGGAGTTCAGCCGGTTCCTGTACGCGTCCGTCGGCGGGGACGTCCGCTGGATCGACCGGCTGCGCTGGACGTACGCGCAGTGGCAGGAGCATCTGGCGCGTCCCGGGGTCGAGACCTGGGTCGCCTACGACCGGGGCACGCCGGCCGGGTACGTGGAGCTGGAGCCGCAGGACGACGGTGTTGTAGAGATCGTTTACTTCGGTCTGCTCCCGGCCTTCCGCGGGCGGCGTATCGGCGGGCATCTGCTGTCGTACGGCGCCGCCCGGGCGTGGGACCTCACGGACCGCTGGCCCGGACTGCCGGCGACCAAGCGGGTGTGGCTGCATACCTGCAGCCTGGACGGCGAGTACGCGATGGACAACTATCAGCGACGCGGTTTCAAGCTGTTCGACACCGAGGTCGAGGAGCAGCCCGAGGTGTCCGCGCCGGGGCCCTGGCCGGGCGCGTTCCCGGTCTGACCCACTGCTCCTATCCGTTCTGACCTGCGTGGACAAGAGGCCGCGCAGCGCATGTGATCGAGGACACCCTCGTCTCGCATACCGGGACAAGGGTGTCCGCATCACGGACGAAGCTGGACTGGGTCCAGATCGCCTGACACGCTTTCGTCATGTCCGGAACTGGAATTGCCTTGGTGAGTCGGCGGCACGTCGACCTCGGCCGCATGTCCAGCGCCATCTGTCCGGCGAGCTGACGAGCCCCAGCACCGCCGACATCTCCGCAGCGCCCCCTCCTGCGCAACGACGCGCACGTGTTTCCCGCTGCGCGCCCGCACGCGCAGGTCAGAGCCTCTCTCCTGCCACCAGACCCGCCGCCCTCATCGACGACGCCACGCGCCGACACCTTCCCGTCGCTGTCCCGAAGGACGTTTAACCATGGCCGCCACCCCGCAGAACCCTGCCGCCGCGACTCCCCGCCGCAAGGTGAGCCGTCACCGCGGCGAGGGCCAGTGGGCAGCCGGACACTTCACCCCGCTCAACGGCAACGAACAGTTCAAGAAGGACGACGACGGTCTCAATGTGCGGACACGCATTGAGACGATCTACTCGAAGCGCGGCTTCGACTCGATCGACCCGAACGACCTGCGCGGCCGTATGCGCTGGTGGGGCCTCTACACCCAGCGCAAGCCCGGGATCGACGGCGGCAAGACCGCGATCCTGGAGCCGGAGGAGCTGGACGACAAGTACTTCATGCTGCGCGTGCGCATCGACGGCGGCCGGCTCACCACCGAGCAGCTGCGGGTGATCGGCGAGATCTCGCAGGAGTTCGCGCGCGGCACCGCCGACATCACCGACCGGCAGAACATCCAGTACCACTGGATCCGCATCGAGGACGTGCCCGAGATCTGGAACCGCCTCGAAGCGGTGGGCCTGTCCACGACCGAGGCCTGCGGTGACACCCCCCGCGTGGTCATCGGCTCGCCCGTCGCCGGCATCGCCGAGGACGAGATCGTCGACGGCTCCCCGGCCATCGAGGAGATCCAGCGGCGGATCATCGGCAACAAGGCCTTCTCGAATCTGCCGCGCAAGTTCAAGTCCGCGATCTCCGGCTCGCCGCTGCTGGACGTGGCGCACGAGATCAACGACATCGCGTTCGTCGGTGTGAACCATCCCGAGCACGGCCCCGGCTTCGACGTGTGGGTCGGCGGCGGCCTGTCCACCAACCCCAAGATCGGCGTCCGGCTCGGCGCCTGGGTGGCGCTGGACGAGGTTCCGGACGTCTACGAGGGCGTCATCTCGATCTTCCGTGATCACGGTTACCGGCGGCTGCGCACCCGCGCCCGGCTGAAGTTCCTCGTCGCGGACTGGGGTCCGGAGAAGTTCCGCCAGGTGCTCGAGGACGACTATCTCCAGCGCAAGCTGGTCGACGGCCCGGCCCCGGACCAGCCGGTCGCCCGCTGGCGCGACCACGTCGGGGTGCACCGCCAGAAGGACGGCCGTTTCTACATCGGTTTCGCACCGCGTGTCGGCCGGGTCGACGGCGCGACCCTGACGAAGATCGCGGAGCTGGCGGAGGCGCACGGCTCGGGCCGGGTCCGTACCACCGTCGAGCAGAAGATGATCGTCCTCGATGTCGAGGAGCCGCAGGTCGAGTCGCTGGTCGAGGCGCTCGAAGCGCTGGACCTGACCGCCAGGCCCTCCCCGTTCCGGCGCGGCACCATGGCCTGCACCGGCATCGAGTACTGCAAGCTCGCGATCGTCGAGACCAAGCAGCGCGGCTCCTCCCTGATCGACGAACTGGAGCGCCGCATCCCGGAGTTCGACGAGCCGATCACCATCAACATCAACGGCTGCCCGAACGCCTGCGCCCGGATCCAGGTCGCCGACATCGGTCTCAAGGGCCAGCTGGTCCTCGACGACCGGGGCGAGCAGGTCGAGGGCTACCAGGTCCACCTGGGCGGCGCACTCGGTCTGGAAGCCGGTTTCGGTCGCAAGGTCCGTGGTCTGAAGGTCACCTCGGACGAGCTGCCGGACTACGTGGAACGTGTGCTGAAGCGGTTCCAGGACGAGCGCGAGGACGGCGAGCGGTTCGCCGCCTGGGCGTCACGCGCCAGCGAGGAGGCCCTCTCATGAGCGAGCGGGCCGCCCCTTTCTACTGCCCCTACTGCGGCGACGAGGACCTGCGTCCGAACGAGCAGGGCCACGGCGCCTGGGAATGCGCGGCCTGCAACCGCGCATTCCAGCTGAAGTTCCTCGGGCTGCTCGCCCGGGGCGTTCAGCGCACCGAACCGGGAGGGGACACCATATGACGACCATTCAGGAAGGCCGTACGACCGACGAGTTGAAAGCGCTGGCCGAGCAGGCGGGCCGCGACCTGGAGGAGGCCTCCGCCCTGGAGATCCTCCAGTGGGCGGTGGACACCTTCGGAGAGCAGTTCTGTGTGACGTCCTCCATGGAGGACGCCGTGGTCGCGCATCTGGCGTCCCGCGTCCGCAAGGGCGTGGACGTCGTGTTCCTCGACACCGGTTACCACTTCCCCGAGACCATCGGCACGCGGGACGCGGTCGAGGCCGTGATGGACGTCAACGTCATCACGCTCACCCCGCGTCGGACGGTCGCCGAGCAGGACGCCGAGTACGGGCCGAAGTTGCACGATCGTGACCCGGACCTGTGCTGCAAGCTGCGCAAGGTGCAGCCGCTGGAGGAGGGACTGCGGGGCTACCGCGCCTGGGCCACCGGCCTGCGGCGCGACGAGTCGCCCACGCGGGCGAACACTGCGGTCGTCGGCTGGGACGCCAAGCGGCAGAAGGTCAAGATCTCGCCAATCGCCCGCTGGACGCAGGACGACGTCGATGCGTACATCAGCGAGCACGGCGTACTGTCCAACCCCCTGTTGATGGACGGTTACGCGTCCGTCGGCTGTGCCCCCTGCACCCGTCAGGTCCTCGAGGGCGAGGACGCGCGCGCCGGCCGCTGGGCGGGGCGCGCGAAGACCGAGTGCGGGCTGCACGGCTGACCGCCATGACCGCGACTTCTCCGAACACCCCTGTCCCCACCCCCACTTCTACGAACCGGGAGAACCACGTGACGACCGGAGCCACCGTCTGGCTCACGGGTCTGCCGAGTGCCGGCAAGACCACCATCGCGTACGAGCTGGCCGGCCGGCTGCGTGAGGAGGGCCACCTCGTGGAGGTGCTCGACGGCGACGAGATCCGCGAGTTCATCTCCGCCGGTCTCGGTTTCAGCCGCGAGGACCGGCACACCAACGTGCAGCGCATCGGTTTCCTCGCCGAACTGCTCGCCCGTAACGGCGTCAAGGCGCTCGTCCCGGTGATCGCGCCGTACGCCGACAGCCGTGAGGCCGTGCGCAAGCGGCATGAGGAGAGCGGAACCGCTTACCTGGAGGTGCACGTGGCGACCCCGGTCGAGGTGTGCTCCGTCCGTGATGTGAAGGGTCTGTACGCCAAGCAGGCGGCGGGCGAGCTGACCGGGCTCACCGGGGTCGACGACCCCTACGAGTCGCCCGAGTCGCCCGATCTGCGGATCCAGTCCCAGGACCAGACCGTGCAGGAGTCCGCGGCGTCGGTGTACGCGCTGCTCAGCGAGAGGGGACTGGCATGACGACGACCGTCGCCAAGGCCGAGGAGGGCAGCACGGCCAGCCCGTACGCCCTGAGCCACCTGGACTCGCTGGAGTCCGAGGCGGTGCACATCTTCCGCGAGGTGGCGGGCGAGTTCGAGAACCCGGTGATCCTGTTCTCCGGCGGCAAGGACTCCATCGTCATGCTGCACCTGGCGCTGAAGGCGTTCGCCCCCGCGGCGATCCCCTTCACGCTGCTGCACGTGGACACCGGGCACAACTTCCCCGAGGTCCTCGACTACCGCGACCGGGTGATCACCGCCCACGGGCTGCGCCTGCACGTCGCCTCCGTGCAGGAGTACATCGACCGCGGCACCCTGCGCGAGCGTCCCGACGGCACCAGAAACCCGCTGCAAACGCTTCCCCTCACCGAGAAGATCCAGGCCGAGAAGTTCGACGCCGTCTTCGGCGGCGGCCGCCGCGACGAAGAAAAAGCACGCGCAAAAGAACGCGTCTTCTCGCTGCGCGACGAGTTCTCCCAGTGGGACCCGCGCCGCCAGCGCCCCGAGCTGTGGAACCTCTACAACGGACGCCACGCACCCGGCGAACACGTCCGCGTGTTTCCGCTCTCCAACTGGACCGAGCTCGACGTGTGGCAGTACATCGACCGCGAGGGCATCGAGCTCCCGGAGATCTACTTCGCGCACGAGCGGGAGGTGTTCCAGCGCGCCGGCATGTGGCTGACCGCCGGCGAGTGGGGCGGGCCCAAGGACGGCGAGACCGTGGAGAAGCGCCTCGTGCGTTACCGGACCGTCGGCGACATGTCCTGCACCGGCGCCGTCGACTCCGACGCCGTCACGCTCGACGACGTCATCGCCGAGATCGCCGCCTCCCGCCTCACCGAACGCGGCGCCACCCGCGCCGACGACAAGATGTCCGAGGCCGCGATGGAAGACCGCAAGCGCGAGGGGTACTTCTAACCATGACCACGATCACCGCCGAGGAGCTCTCGGCCACCACCCTGCTGCGCTTCGCCACCGCCGGCTCCGTCGACGACGGCAAGTCCACCCTCGTCGGCCGGCTGCTGCACGACTCCAAGTCGATCCTCACCGACCAACTGGAGGCCGTGGAACGCGTGTCGGCCAGCCGCGGCCAGGAGGCGCCCGACCTGGCGCTGCTCACCGACGGCCTGCGGGCCGAGCGCGAGCAGGGCATCACGATCGACGTCGCCTACCGCTACTTCGCCACCCCGCGCCGCCGCTTCATCCTGGCCGACACCCCCGGACACGTGCAGTACACCCGCAACATGGTCACCGGCGCCTCCACCGCCGAACTGACCGTGATCCTGGTGGACGCGCGCAACGGAGTGGTGGAGCAGACCCGCCGGCACGCGGCGATCGCAGCGCTGCTCCGGGTCCCGCACGTCGTCCTGGCCGTCAACAAGATGGACCTGGTCGACTACCAGGAGTCGGTGTTCGCGGCGATCGCCGAGGAGTTCACGGCGTACGCGAGCGAGCTGGGCGTCCCGGAGATCACCGCGATCCCCATCTCGGCGCTCGCCGGGGACAATGTCGTCGATCCGTCCGCGGTCATGGACTGGTACGGCGGCCCGACGTTCCTGGAACACCTGGAAACGGTTCCGGTAAGTCACGACCTGGCGCACTGCCACGCCCGTCTTCCCGTGCAGTACGTGATCCGGCCGCAGACCGCCGAGCACCCGGACTACCGGGGGTACGCGGGTCAGATCGCGGCCGGCACCTTCCGGGTGGGCGAGCCGGTGACCGTGCTGCCGTCCGGCCGTACGTCGACGATCTCCGGCATCGACCTGCTGGGCGAGCCGGTGGACGTGGCGTGGACGACCCAGTCCGTGACCGTGCTGCTGGCGGACGACGTCGACATATCGCGCGGCGACCTGATCGTGCCCACCAAGGACGCCCCGGCCACCACGCAGGACGTCGAGGCGACCGTGTGCCATGTCGCCGACCAGCCGCTGACCGTCGGGCACCGGGTGCTGATCAAGCACGGCACCCGCACGGTCAAGGCGATCGTCAAGGACATCCCGTCCCGTCTCACGCTCGACGACCTGTCCCTGCACCCGCACCCGGGACAGCTCGTCGCCAATGACATCGGCCGCGTGAAGATCCGCACTGCGCAACCGCTTCCGGTGGATTCCTACGCCGACTCGCGGCGCACAGGATCGTTCATCCTGATCGATCCGGCCGACGGCACCACGCTCACCGCGGGCATGGTCGGCGAGTCGTTCGCATCGCCGGAGCCGGTCAAGGACGAAGCCGACGAAGACGGTTGGGACTTCTGAAAATGACCACAAACGATTTCTACTCGACGTTCGCGAAGGAGGGCGGCCGTGTCGGCAGCGGCGCCCTCGGCAGCGGGCAGGGCGGGGTGGCGCGATGTGCGCTCTGACGTACGCGCACTGCCTGCGCGCCCGCTCCCCCCACCCGACGTCCCGGAAGCGACGAAAACCCTTTGCCGATTTCCCGGCCACGACCTGAAAGACCGTGACCGCCGGGCCAACGAGAGGAACCCCTCCCGTGCCTGCCAATCGCCCCGCCCGCTCCACCCTTCTTCGCCGCGGCCTCGCCGCCGCAGCGGCCCTTCCGCTGCTCGCCCTCGCGGCCTGCGGCTACGGTTCCGAGGCCCAGGACGACAACGCCAACGAAAAGGTCGCCGCCGGATCGCAGAAGATCGACGGGCTCGACACCGTCAAGATCGGCTACTTCGGCAACCTGACGCACGGGACTGCGCTGGTCGGTCGTGAGCAGGGCATCTTCCAGAAGGCACTGGGCGCCACGAAGGCGTCGTACGCGACCTTCAACGCGGGGCCGTCGGAGATCGAGGCGCTGAACGCCGGTTCCATCGACATCGGCTGGATCGGCCCCTCCCCGGCGATCAACGGTTACACCAAGTCCGACGGCAAGAGCCTGCGCATCATCGGCGGTTCGGCGTCCGGGGGCGTGAAGCTCGTCGTCGACCCGGACAAGATCAAGTCCCTCAAGGACGTCAAGGGCAAGAAGATCGCCACGCCTCAGCTCGGAAACACGCAGGATGTGGCGTTTCTGAACTGGATCGCGGACCAGGGCTGGAAGGTCGACGCGCAGAGCGGCAAGGGCGACGTCACCGTCGTCCGCAGCGACAACAAGGTGACGCCCGACGCGTTCAAGGCCGGTTCCATCGACGGCGCCTGGGTGCCGGAGCCGACCGCGTCGAAGCTGGTCGCCGAGGGCGGCAAGGTACTGCTCGACGAGGCGTCGCTGTGGCCCGACAAGAAGTTCGTGATCACGAACATCATCGTGTCGCAGAAGTTCCTCACGGAGCACCCGAAGGTCGTCGAGGCCGTGCTGAAGGGCTCGGTCGAGACCAACAAGTGGATCAACGCCAACCCGACGGAGGCGAAGGCCGCGGCGAACAAGCAGCTGGCGATCGACTCCGGCAAGGCGCTGCCGACCGATGTGCTGGACCCGGCGTGGACGTCGATCCAGTTCATCAACGACCCGCTGGCCGCCACCCTCAACACCGAGGCCGAGCACGCGGTCAAGGCGGGCCTGCTGGAGAAGCCCGACCTCGCGGGCATCTACGACCTGACGATCCTGAACAAGGTCCTCGAGGCCGAGGGCGAGTCCGCGGTCGACGACGCCGGTCTCGGCGTCGGCTGATCGAGTCCCGATGAGTTCCCAGGAGGTGACGACCATGAGCACGACCCTCACCAAGGCCGCCGAGTCCACCGAGTCCGTGGAGTACGCGGCGCGCCTCGACCACGTCTCGAAGTCCTTCGCGGGACCGGGCGGACAGCAGCTCGTCCTGGACGACATCACCATCGATGTCGCTCCGGGCGAGTTCGTCACCCTCCTGGGGGCCTCGGGCTGTGGCAAGTCCACGCTGCTGAACCTGGTGGCGGGGCTCGACCAGCCCTCGTCCGGCTCCATCACGACGGACGGCCGTCCGGCGCTGATGTTCCAGGAGCACGCCCTCTTCCCATGGCTGACCGCGGGCAAGAACATCGAACTCGCCCTCAAGCTCAGGGGAGTCGCGAAGACCGAGCGGCGCGCCAAGGCCGAGGAACTGCTCGAACTGGTCCGGCTGAAGGGCGCGTACGGAAAGCGTGTACACGAGCTTTCCGGCGGTATGCGGCAGCGCGTGGCGATGGCCCGCGCGCTCGCGCAGGAGAGCAACATCCTGCTGATGGACGAGCCGTTCGCGGCGCTGGACGCCATCACGCGGGACGTGCTGCACGACGAGCTGACCCGGATCTGGGAGGAGACGGGGCTGTCCGTCCTGTTCGTCACGCACAACGTGCGCGAGGCGGTGCGGCTCGCGCAGCGCGTCATCCTGCTGTCCTCCCGGCCCGGCCGGGTCGCGCGTGAGTGGACGGTCGACATCCCGCAGCCGCGCCGGATCGAGGACGCCCCCGTGGCGGAACTGTCCATCGAGATCACCGAAGTCCTGCGTGGGGAGATCCGCCGTCATGGCCAGCACTGAGACGAAGACGACGGATACGACGGAGTCGAAGACGACCGTGACGAAGGCGGTTACTACCGAGCTGGCCGGAGTGGAGGCGGGGCTCGACGCGCTCGACGTGGTCACGCCCGTCGGCCGTACCCCGTTCCGGCGGACCTTCGTCGACAAGATCCTGCCGCCGATCCTCGCGACCGCACTGCTGCTGGTCGTCTGGCAGATCACCTTCAAGATGGTCGACGACCCGACCAAGCTGGTCTCTCCGGTGGACGTCGGGCGGACGCTCCACGACGCCTGGCTCGAGGGCAAGCTGCTCGGCTACATCTGGACCAGCGTCTCGCGCGGTCTGCTCGGCTTCCTCTTCGCCCTGGCGATCGGCACCCCGCTGGGTCTGCTGGTGGCGCGGGTGAAGTTCGTACGGGCGGCGATCGGCCCGATCCTGTCCGGTCTGCAGTCGCTGCCGTCGGTGGCCTGGGTGCCGCCGGCCGTGCTGTGGCTGGGTCTGAACAACTCGATGATGTACGCGGTGATCCTGCTCGGCGCGGTGCCGTCCATCGCGAACGGACTGGTGTCCGGCGTCGACCAGGTGCCGCCGCTGTTTCTGCGGGCGGGCCGCACGATGGGTGCGACGGGTCTGAAGGGAACCGTTTACATCACCTTGCCGGCCGCGCTGCCCGGGTACGTGGCGGGTCTGAAGCAGGGCTGGGCGTTCTCCTGGCGTTCGCTGATGGCGGCGGAGATCATCGCGTCCTTCCCCGATCTCGGGGTCGGTCTCGGTCAGCTGCTGGAGAACGGCCGCAACGCCAGTGACATGTCGATGGTGTTCGAGGCGATCCTGCTGATCCTGTTCGTCGGCATCGCGATCGATCTGCTGATCTTCAGTCCGCTGGAGCGGTGGGTGCTGCGCAGCCGTGGTCTGCTGGTGAAGAGCTGACGTCCCATGTACCTGAAACCGGTTCCTCCCGTGCTCGTGGTCATCGCCCACGGCAGCCGCGATCCGCGGCACGCGGCGACCGTCCACGCCCTGGTGCGGCGGGTGCGGTCGCTGCGGCCAGGGCTGCGGGTAGAGACCGGTTTCCTCGACTTCAACATCCCCTCCGTGCACGGGGTGCTGGAGTCGCTCGCGGCGGAGGGCGTCGTCCGTGATGTCGTGGCCCTGCCGCTGCTGCTGACCCGCGCGTTCCACGCGAAGGCGGACATCCCGGCGGTCCTGCGGGACGCGCCGCCGCAGCTGCGGATCAGACAGGCCGAGGTGCTCGGCCCCTCGCCGTTGCTGCTCGCGGCGCTGGAACGGCGGTTGTCCGAGGCGGGGTTGACGTCCGCCGACCGGTCCTCGACCGGGGTCGTGCTGGCCTCGGCGGGGTCCACGGACCCGGAGGCGATCGCGGTGATCGCAGAAATCGCGCGGGAGTGGCGGCGCACCGGTTGGTGTGCCGTGCGGCCCGCGTTCGCCTCCGCATCTCTTCCGCGCACCGAGGACGCGGTCCGCGAACTGCGGGCGCTGGGGTGCTCGCGGGTCGCGGTCGCCCCGTACGTCCTGGCTCCCGGTTTCCTGCCGGACCGCATCGCGCGGGGCGCTGCCGAGGCGGACGTCCTGGCGGAGGTGCTGGGGCCGGCGCCGGAGGTGGCGCGGGCGCTGCTGGAGCGGTACGACGCGGCGCGGACACCGGCCCTGGCGGCTGTCGGCGCCTGAGCGGCGGCGAGCGGCGAGGCAGCGGGAGGCGGGGCGTTCATGGGCGTCGGGCCGTCGGATCGCGCCGCCCATGTCGACGGCGAGCACGTGCCCGACGCCGACGCCGACGCCGACGGGTCATGCGATCGTCCGAAACCGTTTCCCGGACGGATCCCGCCAGGTTCGGGCCAATCACTCGGGCGTTGGGGCGACGCCGACCCAACCTCAGGTCGCGGGCCCCGGACGGCAGGTCGCGGGCCCCGGACGGCAGGCCGCGGGCCCCGGACCGGCGGCCGCGGCTCAGCCGACTTCCCGGATGATGCCCTGCCGTGGGTCGCGGCCGCTCGCGGCCAATGCCCGTTCGAACAGCGGGGCGTCCTCGGGGACCGGCAAGGCCGCCCCGAAGCCGTCGTACATGCGGTATAGGTCGCCGTGCCGTTCGACGACGTCGAGGACGAAGCGGGCCGCGTCGTCCGAGATGCGCAGCTCCTGGCCGGTGGCGACGGCCACGTCCCACCCGTGCACGGCCATCTCCTTGACGATCATCGAGGCGATGTCGGCGGCGGGCAGCGCGGCCGTCCCGAGCGGGACCTCGCCCTCCCACACGGCCGGGTCCGCCCAGGCCGCGACCGCGCGGTCGAGCTGGTCGGCGTACGCCGTCGCCCACTGCGGGTCGGCGGTGAAGTCGCGGGCGGTCAGCTCGTCGGGGAGCTGTCGGCGCAGGGCGCGGTGCTCCAGGCCGTGGGAGGTGTAGAGGACCCAGTGGTCGACCAGGGCGCGCAGGTCCCAGTCGGGGCAGTGCGTCGGGGCGTTCAGCCGCGCCGCCGGGACGCCGCGGGCGATGCGCGCAGCCTCGGCGGCGCATTCGGACAGGTACTGATGCGCCTCGCGCAGGTCGTCGTACGTCATGCACGGCACGCTAGGCAGTGCGGCCGTCAGGGCTCTTGAACAAACGCGACAGGGCCGACGGCGGCCACAGCTGCGTCGGCCAGCCGGATCAGCTCCGGCAGCGGCAGGGACCCGGGGGCCTTCCGCTCCCGGGCGAACTCGTTCGCGAGGCGCTGCAGCAGTTCGTTCAGCGGGGTCGGCACGCCGTGCAGACGGCCGAGAAGCGCGATCTCGCCGTTGAGGTAGTCGGCCTCGATGCTGCCGGCTCCACGGCTCAGGGACTGCCAGGAGGAGCCGCCGCCGCGCGGGACTCCGTCGAGCGGGACGAGGGTGACCTTGTCGCCGCGCACGGCCCGTTGTTCCTCGGTGCTCGCGTACGCGATCCCGGCTGCCCGGAGTACGGCTGCGCCCTCGGCCCGGACCTGCTCGAACAACGCTTCGGCCGCCGGTTCGCCGATCGGTCCGGTAACCGCTTCCAGGGCGTTTCCGAGGTTGGACAGCAGTTTCGCGTACTGCCAGCGGGAGACGTCCGGTACGACCGGCGCCTCGAAGTGCGCCTTCTCCAGGTCGGCGGCGATACGGCGGGCCGTGTCGTCGGCGCCGTGGGGGTACCGGCCGAGGTGGAGGATGCCGGTGAGCGGGGCGCCCGCGGCGGAGACGACGCCGGGTTCGATGTGGGTCGAGGGCAGCCAGACGCAGACGCCGTAGACGTGCCGGAAGCGGCGCAGGGCCAGCCGCGGGCCCTCCACTCCGTTCTGCGCGCAGACCAGCGGCAGTCGCTCGGCCGCCGTGCCCCCGCCCTCGACCGGGGCCGGGCCCCAGGCCTGGAGTGCCGCCTCGCCGTCCTGGGTCTTGACGGCGAGGACGAGGACGTCGTCGGCGCGCAGGGCGCCGAGTTCGCCCGGTCCGTCGACCACGGGGAGGCGGTGGGTCAGCTCGCCCTCCGGAACCCTGAGGCGCAGTCCGTTTTCCGCGAGGGCCGCCCGGTGCGCACCGCGCGCGACCAGCACGACCTCCTGACCGGCCTGAGCCAGCCGTCCGCCGACCGTGCCCCCGACCGCCCCTGCCCCGATGATGATGTAACGCATGGCACGAGCCTCGCACAGCCGTGCGCTCGCTCCTCACCCGCGTGGGAAAAGTTTCCGGCCGGATCGGCCGCTCAGGGCGCCGTCAGCTCCACCAGTTTGACGACGGTGTTCCAGTTCCGGGTCGTGGCGATGAGGCCCTTGTGCACGCGGGGCCTGGACAGTTGCTCGGCGAGCTTGGAGCGGCCGAGGCCGTCGGGGGCGTACAGGTACAGGACGCGGTCGCCGAGGCGGAACTCCTCGGGGAGGAAGGCGGCGCGGTCGATCCCGGCGTAGCGCTCCTCGTCGACGGGGGCGGAGAAGTAGGTGACGTGGAGCTGCTTGGCCTCCAGCTCGGCGGCCGGGTACGGACAGGCTTCGACAACCGCTTTCAGAAACGCGTGATCGCGCACGATCACGTCGACGACGAAGCCGAAGCGTTTCTCGATCGCCGCCGTGAGCTCGGCAGCGAGTGTTTCCTCGTCGCCGTGCGCGCAGGAGAAGACGGCCTGGCCGCTCTGGAGGTAGGTGCGCACGTCGCCGAGGTCGAGCCCCTGCAGCAAGGTGCGCAGCTCGGCCATCGGGACCTTCCTGCTGCCGCCCACGTTGATGCCGCGCAGCAGTGCCGCGTACGTCGTCGTCATCCGGACACCCTAAGCGGCACTCGTGCCCAACTCGTGCGCCATGGAGGTGGACGCGACGGCCGTCCCTCGGGGTGGGCGGGCGGCCGGAAACACCGGACGGGCGAGGGCCGGGCGGCGGGTGCGGAGCGGCGGCCGTCGGCTTCACCCTGATCGCCGTCCCCGAGACCTCGGGATAGATGTAAGGGGCCGCTGTCCTCCCCAGCGGTGAGACGACGGGGTCCGACGGGAGGAGTCGAGGGCCCCGCACGTCACCGGGCAGCACGACGAGAAGGCTTTATCCAACGCATACCTTCGAATCGAAAGGTGGCGGCAGGGGGCTGTCACCGCATACAAGGGGGCAGGCCCGTCATGGGGAACGGAGACATACGGGTGCGGGGCATCGCCGCGCGAGCCGGCGGCTGGAGCGTCCGGCACCGGTGGGCTGCCGTGGGCATCTGGCTGCTGTTCGTCGTCCTGGCCATGGGGATCGGCTCGGCGGCGGGCACGGTCGAGGTCAAGGAGAGTGACCAGCTCGGCGGCGAGACCCACACGGCCGCCCGGATCATCGAGGACGCCGGCATCGACGAGCCGGCCGGTGAGACCGTCCTCGTCCAGTCGAGGGACGGCTCCGTCAAGGCCACCGACCCGGAGTTCCGGGCCGCCGTCGCCGCGGTCGTCGCGGCCGTCGGGAAGACCGGCGAGGTCACCGACGTGACCTCCCCCTACGACACGGACACGATCTCGAAGGACGGCCGCAGCGCGCTCGTCCAGTTCGACATGAGGGGCGACTCCGAGACCGCGGGCGAGCGGGTCGAGCCGGTGCTCAAGGCCGTCGAGGGCGTCCAGCAGGAACACTCGTCGCTGCGGATCGAGGAGATCGGCGGCGCCAGCATGATGAAGACGTTCGACGACGCGTTCGGCGACGACTTCCAGCAGGCCGAGTACTCCGCGGTGCCGGTGGCGCTGGGCATTCTGCTGATCGCGTTCGGCGCACTGGTCGCGGCGTTGGTGCCGGTGGCGCTGGCGATCACCGCGATCATGGCCACGATCGGCCTGATGAGCATCGTCAGCCACTTCCAGCCGATGGACGACACCGCGAGCTCCGTGATGCTGCTGGTCGGGCTGGCCGTGGGCGTCGACTACTGCCTGTTCTATCTGCGCCGTGAGCGCGAGGAGCGGGCTGCGGGACGGGACCCGGAAACCGCTCTCCGGATCGCCGCCGCGACCAGCGGCCGTGCCGTGATCGTCTCCGGTGTCACCGTCTGCGTGGCCATGGCGGGCATGCTGTTCACCGGACTCGCCACGTTCGAGGCGATGGGCCTGGCCTCACTGATGGTCGTCGCGGTCGCCATGATCGGCTCGGTAACCGTTCTCCCGGCGTTGCTGTCGCTGCTCGGCCATCGGGTGGAGAAGGGGCGGATCCCGTTCCTCCACCCGGACAAGCGCCGCAAGAACGGCAACGGAAACGGCAGCGGAAACGGAGACGGAAACGGCGGCGGCCGGTCGACCGACGAGGGCAGCCGGTTCTGGACCGCCGTCCTGAAGGTCGTCCTCGCGAGGCCCGCGATCTCGCTGGTCGTGGCGGCCGGCGCACTGCTCGCCATCGCCGCGCCGGCGGTGGGCATGAAGACCCAGAACCTCACCCTGGACCAGGAGTTCGGCGACTCGCTGCCCATCGTGCAGACCTACAACCGGGTCAACGACGCCTTCCCAGGCGGCTCCGAGCCGGCCGAGGTGATCGTCAAGGCGGACGACATCAACGCCGCCGAGGTGAAGTCCGCGCTCCAGGCGTTCAAGGAGCAGGCGGTCAGTTCGGGCGCCTCCCGCGGCCCGGTCGAGATCAAGCTGCACGACGCGCAGAACATCGCCTACGTGTACGTCCCCCTGGTGGGCGGCTCCGACCTGGACAAGGCGGGGGCGAGCCTGGACAAGCTGCGCGACGAGGTGCGGCCGGCCACGCTCGGCAAGGTCGACGGCCTCCAGGCGCCGATCACCGGACAGGTCGCCGGTTCGAAGGACTTCAACGACCAGTTGGCCGGAGCGGTGACCCCGGTCTTCGCGTTCGTCGTGGTCTTCGCCTTCCTGCTGATGCTGCTGTCGTTCCGCTCGCTGACGATCGCGATCACCTCGATCGTGCTCAACCTGCTGTCGGTGGGCGCGGCCTACGGCATCCTCGTCGCCGTCTTCCAGCACGGCTGGGGAGCGTCGCTGGTGGGCGCGGAGGGCGTCGGCGCGATCATCACCTGGCTGCCGCTGTTCCTCTTCGTGATCCTGTTCGGCCTGTCGATGGACTACCACGTGTTCGTCGTCTCGCGGATCCGCGAGGCGCGGCTGCGGGGCCGCAGCACGAACGAGGCCATCAAGCACGGCGTGGTCACCACGGCGGGCGTGGTCACCAGCGCCGCCGTCATCATGGTCGCCGTGTTCGCGATCTTCGGAACGCTGTCCATGCAGTCCATGAAGCAGATGGGCGTGGGCCTGGCCGCCGCGGTCCTGATCGACGCGACGATCATCCGGGGCGTGCTGCTTCCGGCCGTGATGGCGCTGCTCGGCGAGCGCAACTGGTACCTGCCGAAGTGGCTCCACTGGCTGCCCGACCTCACGCACGACGAGTCGCCGGAGGCGATCGCGACGTCGACGACGTCCACGACGCGCGACGACGACGGCCAGCGGCTGACGGTCTGAAGCCCAACCTGTTCCACCCAAGGGCCCGTTGACCTCCCGGGGGAGTCAACGGGCCCTTGGAGCACCCTCGTTCGCGAGTCAGCCGGGCAGTTCGGCCTCGATGAGGTCCGCGGCCCGGCAGGTGCCGCCCTCGTGCGCCATGCCGTCCTGGATGCTCTTGAGCCGACGGGCGACCTCCGGGTCGTCGACGAGGGCCAGGGCGGCCTGGCGCAGGGCCTCGGCGGTCGCCTCCGACGTGGGGATATGGCGGGCCACGCCCAGCCCCTCCAGCATGTCCGCGTTGCCGAACTGGTCCACGGCCTGCGGCACGGCGATCATCGGGGTGGCCGTGGCCAGCCCCTCCTGGCTGCCGCCCGCGCCGGCGTGGGTGACGAACAGGTCGGCCTGCCGCAGGATCGTCAACTGCGGTACCCAGGAACGCACTTCGACGTTGTCGGGTACGGCGCCCAGCACGGCCGCGTCGACGTGCCGGCCGATCTGCAGCACGAGGCGCCAGCCGGGCAGCTCACCGAAGGCCTTCACGCACTCCCGGTAGAAGTCCGGCCGGTCGGTGAAGGCGGAGCCCAGGGAGACGAGCACGACCTTCTCCGCGTCGGCGGGCCGCGTCCAGTCGCCCTCGGCGGAGCGATCGCCCTGGCAGGCGCCGACGAACGTGTAAACGCTTTCGTCGACCCGGTCCGCGTGCGGCTGCAGCACCCTGGGGATCAGCACGAGGGAGCGGGCGGGACGGCCGGCGAAGGGATCGGGGTGCTCGGTGATCCCGTTCTCCTCCAGCCAGGCATGGAAATGGGCGTAGTAAGCCTTTCCGCGTTCCGTCTTCCGCGGCTCGGCCCACAGCGGTTCGGCGACCTCCTCCTCGTACCCCTCCCACGCGACGAGGTTCGGCGAGAGGGAGATCGCGGGGACACCCCAGCGGTGGGCGAGGACGCGGGCCGGGTAGGAGGTGATGTCGTGCAGCACCAGGTCCGGCTCGTCCCCGTCGTAGGCGTCGATCAGCTGGGGCAGCGCCTGGACGGCGTCGGCCAGGAAGGGCTCCACGTTGTCCAGGAGAGTGCTCCCCCAGGCGCTGGGGTCGTCGTCGGGCGAGGGCAGCGTCGAGCGCCACGGCTTGACCTCGGCGCCGGTGTCGGCGACCTTCTCGGCGAAGACGGGCGGGATCGCGTACGTCACCCGATGTCCGCGCGCGACGAGCTCGCGGATCACCTCGAGGCTCGGGTTCACGTGGCCGTGGGCGGCGATGGAGAACATGGCGATGTGCGCGGGGCGACCGGTCATGACATCGACGGTAGGCGAGACGAAACGTCTCGTGCAACTTCAATAACGTGGATCAGTGGATCAAAGGATGGAAGGGCCAGCGGGTCACTGGGGCAGCGATTGAGAGGTTCCGTGGTTCAGAGTCGGGACAGCGCTCGTCGGACCCTTCGACGCTCCGGCCGAGCGCGTCCGTCACCGTCACGGTCACCGCCTCGGCTCCGGCATCGAGGGTGCGCCGCGCCTCGACGGCGGTGCAGATCAGCTGCGCCATCGCAAGATCGTCCAACTCGCTGCCGTCATAAGGAACTTGGATCGACACGTCGCCGCTCAGCGCGTTCACCGACACCGACACCGTCGCCGGCTCCGCAGCCCTGGCGGCCGGTTCCTCGGGCATGCCGGTGTCGGGAGCGATGCTCGCGTCGCGGGTCGGGGCAGGTGTCGCTACAGAGGTCGGGGCGAGCTTCAGCGGGGGCAGCAGCGTGGTCAGTCGTGCCGCCCGCTCCGTGTCCGTCGGGCCCGCGAGGAGACCCAGCACGGCCTGCTCGACGTCGACCACCGCGTCGGTGCTGCGCGGGACGGCGATCAATGCGCCGTCGTGGACGAAGTAGATCCGTAGCGTCGGCGCGATCCCGCGCGCGGGTCCGCCCGCCTCCACCACGCCGGTCGTGGGAATACCGCAGGAAACCAGCGCGCACGGTGCCGCCACACACAGCAGCACGGCTCGGCGCACGGCACGGCCCACGGCTCGGTGCACGGCACGGTGCACGGCACGGTGCACGGCACGGTGCACGGCACGGTGCACGGCACGGTGCACGGCACGGCTCAGGGCTTTCACGGTCGTGCCTCCTGTCCCGACTCGTCGCGCCGCAGCGGGAGTTCGACGGTGAAGACGGCCCCGCCCTCCGGCCGGTTCGAGGCCCGGACGACGCCGCCGTGCATCCGGACGTTCTCCTCGGTGATCGCCAGCCCCAGGCCGCTGCCCTCGGTCCGGGACCGGGCGACGTCCGACTTGTAGAAACGCTCGAAGACATGGGGCAGCACGGTTTCGGGGATGCCGGGCCCGGCGTCCAGCACCTCGATGACCGCCCAGCGCTCGACGCCGGGCCGATCGTCCTCGTACAGCCGCAGTCGCACCGGGCGGGCGCCGTGCCGCAGGGCGTTGCCGACCAGGTTGGCGACGACGACGTCGAGGCGGCGCGGGTCGACGCGGCCGCGCAGTGCGTCCGGCTGCGGCAGCAGGGCGTCCACCGTGTCGGTCCAGCCGCGGGAGGCGAGGGTCCGCCGCAGGGATTCGGCGAGGTCGATCTCGTCCAGGTGCAGTACGGCGGCGCCCGCGTCGAAGCGGGAGATCTCCATCAGGTCGTCCACGAGCCGGGCGAGTTTCACGGTCTCCTCGCTGATCAGCCGGACCGCGGTGGCGGTGTCGGGGTCGAGGCCGGCGGCGTCCTCGTCGAGAACGTCGGTGACGGCCGACATCGCGGCCAGCGGCGTGCGCAGCTCGTGCGAGACGTCCGCGGCGAAGCGACGGGCCCGGGCTTCCATGCCGCGCAGTTCGGCCACCGATTCCTCCAGGGCGGCGGCCGTCTCGTTGAACGTGTGCGACAGCTCGGCGAGTTCGTCGGAACCGTTTACTGCGAGGCGGGTGTCCAGTCGGCCCTCGGCGATGCTGCGGGTGGCGTGGCGCAGCGCGCGCACGGGCCGCAGCACCCCGCGGGCGGCCAGCAGCGCGAGCAGCACGGCGAGGGCGAGTGCGGGGACGGCGGCCCGTTGCATGGCGGTGACCAGGGCGTCGACGTAGGCCTGTTCGCTGGTCTGCGGGACCGTCAGGAACACCTGGAGGCCGGAGAGCGGCCAGTTGGGCGATGCGGCGGAGGTGAAGGTGACCGACATGCCGACGACGAGTGCGGTGTGGTCGGCGCGGTTCACCCGCTGGAAGACGGTGGCGGACTTGGCGTCGACGGCCTTGCGCAGGGCGGGCGTCAGCTCCTCGAACGGGTCGCCGGGCTCGGAGGTGGCCTCCTGTCCGCGGTAGGCGGCGAGCACCCGCCAGGCGCCCGAGGGCTCGGCCCCGGCCACCTCTGCCGCGAATCGGGCCAGTTCGGCCCGGCCGGGCGGGAAGGCCAGCTCGGGGGCGAGCCGGGTCACCTGCGTGCGCAGCAGGTCGATCACGGTGTCCTGGCTCTGCTGGAGCACTCCGGTGCGCGCCTCGCGGAAGGTGAGCGCGCCGGTGGTGGCGGCGGTCACCGCGGCGACCAGCGCGAACGCCACCACCAACCGCATGCGCAGACCGCGTAGTTGAGGTGCTCGAAAACGGTTTCTCAGTCTGCTCAGCCTTCTCAGGCTGCTCAGGCTTCTCACCGGGCCGCGAACCGGTAGCCGAAGCCGCGGACGGTCTGGATGTGGCGCGGGTCGCGCGGAGGCTCGCCCAGCTTGGCGCGCAGCCGCTTGACGCAGGCGTCCACCAGACGCGCGTCGCCGTGGTAGCTGTGCTGCCAGACCGCTTCCAGGAGTTGCTGCCGGCTGAACACCTGGCCGGGCGAGGCGGACAGGGTGAGCAGCAGCCGTAGTTCGGACGGGGCGAGGGCGACGGGCTCCCCCTGCCAGGTGACCGAGAGCCCGGCCCGGTCGACGGTCAGGTCCCCGTAGGTGTCGATCTTCGGGATGCCGCCGCCGTCGGCGGTCGGGCCGGCCGCCCGGCGCAGGACGGCGCGGATGCGGGCCTGGAGCACCTGGGCCTGCACGGGCTTGACCACGTAGTCGTCGGCGCCCGCCTCGAGGCCGACAACGATGTCCTCGTCATCGCCCCGCGCGGTCGCGATGACGATGGGCAGCGTCTGGTCCACATCGCGGATCCTGCGGCACACGTCCAGGCCGGTCATCCCGGGGAGCATCAGGTCCAGCACCACGACGTCCGGCCGGAAGGAGCGCAGCCGGTCCAGGCCGGCCTCTCCGGTCTCGGCGGCGGCGACCTCGTGGCCCTGACGGCGCAGCGCGAGGACGACGCCGTCCCGTACGGCGCGATCGTCCTCGATCAGCAGAACTCGTGGCATGCGCCCAGTATCCGTACGCCGTTCACCCGGCCGGGACTCTGTTACCGGATGATCACATGAAACCGCATTGGCCAAGTCGTTAGCATTTCGTTGCCACTTGGGCCCGATCCGATCACATGGCAATTACAATCTGAACAACCATGACCGCGCACAAAGCAACTCCTTCCCACAACCGTCGCCGACGAAGCGGCCCCGCGCACGCTTCCTCCGGCCGGTACGGCCGGAAGGGAGCGCTGTGGTCCGGCGTCGCCGCGCTGACCGTCCTGGGCGTCGCCGGTTTCGCAGCCGCGGGCTGGACGTCACCGGGCACCGGCACGAGCAACACCGTTGCCGGGACCGAGCCCACGAAGCCCTCGGCGTCCAGCGCCGGCCCCACCCGGCCGACGCAGAGCCCGCAGGCCGAGTCCACGCCCGGCCGGTCCGCGAGCCCGTCCACGAGTCCGTCGGCCGGGAAGTCCGGCGGTTCCTCCGCCGGCAGTTCCGCCACCGGCGGTTCGTCCGCCGGCTCGTCCGGGAGTTCGTCGGGCGGTACCACCGAGGCCGACATCCCGGCCACCGGGCCGGGCACGTTCACCGTCGCGGACGGTTCGAGCGCCGGCGTGGGCGAGGGCACGCCGCTGCGCTACCGGGTCGACGTCGAGGACGGCCTCGATCTGTCCGCCGCGGACGTCGCCCGGCAGGTGGAGGTCGTCCTGGCCGACCCGCGCGGCTGGACGGCGGACGGCAGTTCGGCGTTCCAGCGGGTCTCCAGCGGCGCCGTCGACTTCGTCGTACGGGTCGCGACCCCCGGCACGGTGGACAAGATCTGCCTCCAAGGGGGGCTGAACACCGGAGGCGAATTCAACTGCAGCGTGAACCAGAACGTCATGGTCAACCTCAAGCGCTGGCTGCTGGCCACGCCCGTCTACGCCAAGGACGTCACGGGCTACCGCGCGCTGATCATCAACCACGAGGTCGGGCACTTCCTCGGCCACAACCATGTCACCTGCCCGGGTGCGGGCAAACCCGCCCCCGCGATGATGCAGCAGATCAAGGGCATGAAGGGCTGCGTCCCCAACGTCTGGCCCTACGACGACCGGGGGCAGCTCATCACCGGCCCCGCCGTGCCCTGAACCGGCTTCTCTGAAGCGGCCGTTCAGCGGCTGCACGCGTTCGGCTGCGCGCGTTCGGCTGTGGCCGTCGCGGCCGGCGCCCGAGCCAGGGCCGAAGGCCGAGTACCGAGGTCCGACCGTTCATCGCTGGTAGCGCGCCAGCACCAAGTTGCCGTCCTTCTCCAGCCGTTCGCGCAGTTCGCCGAGGTCGATCGCCCCGCTGTAGTACTCCTGGAACGCGGGGGTGGCGACCTTGTCCTTCCACTCGGGGTAGCCGCGCACGGACTGGGCGGGCGCCGGGCGGAGTTGGGCGGCGAGGGCGGTGCCGGTCGCCCAGTCGTCCTTCGTGGTGTGCAGGGCGGGGTCGGCGAGGGCCAGGGTACCGGTCGGCAGCATCCAGTCGCCCAGCGCGAGGCGCACCATGTTGTTCGGCCGGAGCAGGAAGTCGATGAACGCGACGGCCTCCTCGCGGTGCGGGCTGTCCTCGGCGACGGAGAGCGTCTGCGGGCTGACGCCCTGGGCGAGTCCGTCCGCGCCCGCCGGGGCGGGCAGCACCTGCCAGTCGAAGCCCTTCGGCGCCTGCTGCACGATCTGCTGGCGGTAGGAGAAGCCGAGCGGGACCATCGCGTACCGGCCGCCGAAGAAGCCCGGCAGGGTGTCCGAGCCGCCGCTGCCCAGCGTCGTGGGCGAGGCGCTGCGGTCGGTGGCGATCTGCTCGTGGACGGTGCGCGGTACGACCTCGTCGCCGGCCTCGAAGCGGACGGTGACCTTGCCGTCCGCGCCTCGGTGGAACAGCTGCCCGCCCGTCGACAGGGACAGGTTGAGGGTGGCGGAGACGGGTTCCTTCAGCGGCCAGGCCACGCCGTATCGGCCGTCGCCGCTGAGTTCGTCGGTGATCTGCCGGAACTCCGGCCAGCTCCAGGGGTGTTCGGGGGTCGGGATGCGGACGCCGGACTCCCGCAGCCAGGTCGCGTTGGCGACGAGGACGCGCGGCTCCTGGAGGAAGGGCACGCCGTAGACGCCGTCGCCGAAGGTCGTCGTCTCCCAACTGCGCTGCGGGATGTCGGACCTGATGCGGGCGGGCAGGAGGTCGGTCAGATCGGCGAGGTAGCCGCCGTAGGCGAAGTCGGCGAGGTCGTCGGAGGCGTCGTGGATGACGTCGGGGGCCTCGCCGCCCTCGAAGGAGGTGAGAAGCTGGTCGTGGACACTGTCCCAACTGCCCTGCACATACTCGACCTTGACGTCGGAGTGGGTGGCGTTCCACTCCTCGACCAGTTCCTTGTTGGCGGTGACGGACTCCTCCTGCCAGGCCAGGGACTGGAAGCGGAGGGTGACGGGGCCGTCGTCGCCTCCGCCACCGCCGGAGGAACAGCCCGCGAGGAACAGCAGGACCACGGCGATCAGCAGCCTGTTCCACATCGACAGCCTGGTCCGCATCGGCGATCTCGTCCGCATCCGCAGTCTCGTCCGCATCAGCTCTTCACCGCCCCGGCGAGCATGCCGCCCGTGATCCGTCGCTGGATGAGGGCGAAGACGACCAGTGAGGGCAGGGTGGCGAGGAACGCGGCGGCGGCCAGCGGGCCCAGGTCGGCCACCCCTTCCGCCCCGATGAAGTGGGTCAGGACGACCGGAAGCGTCTGTTTCTCCGGCGTTTTCAGTAACACGAGCGCGAAGAAGAACTCGTTCCACGCGGTGATGAAGGCGAACAGCGCCGTCGCCACGATCCCCGGCGCGAGCAGCGGCGCCGTCACCGACACCAGGGTCCGCAGCCGTCCGGCCCCGTCGATCGCCGCCGCCTCCTCCAGTTCGACGGGGACGGCGCGGACGTATCCGACGAGCATCCACAGCGCGAACGGCAGCGCCCACACGACGTAGACCATGACCAGCCCGGCCACCGAGTCGATCAGCCGCAGGTTCTTCAGCACCAGGAACAGCGGGATGATCACCAGCACGAACGGGAACGCCTGGCTGACCACCACCCAGCCGGAGGCGGCCCGCGCGAGCCGGGTGCGCTGCCGGGCCATGACGTACGCCATCGGCGTGGCCAGGCAGACGGCGATCACGGCGGCGCTCAGCGCGGCGAGGAGGGAGTTGAACGCGGCGTGCAGCAGGGGCTGTTCGTCGAAGGCGCGGCGGAAGTTGGCGAGGGTGGGGTCCTTCGGGATCCAGGTGGGGTGCAGACTGCCCAGCTCGCGGGCGGGCTTGAAGGCGACGGAGAGCAGCCAGACGAGGGGGAAGGCGAGGAAGACGAGATAGGCGAGCAGGGCCGCGTACTGGCCGGCGCGGGCGGCGGGGCGGGTCCTCAACGGTCGTCGCCTCCCTTGATCCGGCCCACCAGGAAGAGGGCCAGGAACACCGAGATCACCGCGACCATCACACAGCCCATCGCCGCCGCGTATCCGAACTGGCCGTAGCGGAAGGCCTCTTCGTAGGCGAACAGCATGGGCAGCCGGGTGCGTCCGCCCGGTCCGCCGCTGGTCAGCACATAGACCAGGGCGAAACTGTTGAAGTTCCAAATAAAATTGAGCGCTGTGATCGCGAGGGCGATGGGCCGCACGGCCGGCCAGGTGACCGTGCAAAAGCGGCGCCAGGCGCCCGCGCCGTCCACCGCGGCCGCCTCGTGCAGTTCGCGTGGCGTGTTCTGCAGACCGGCGAGCAGGGTGACCGTGGTCTGCGGCAGGCCCGCCCACACGCCGACGACGATCACCGCGGGCAGCGCGGTCGTCAGACCGCTGAGCCAGTCCCGCCCGTCGCCCAGGCCCAGGTCGCGCAGGGTCTCGTTGAGGATGCCGGCGTCCGGGTTGTAGACGAGCCGCCACATGACGCCGACGACGACCTCGGGCATCGCCCAGGGGACGATCGCGAGGGCGCGGGCCAGCCAGCGCAGGCGCAACTCCTCGTTGAGGAGCAGGGCGAGGCCGAGGGCCAGCACGAACTGCAGGGCCGTCACCGCGACCGCCCAGACCAGGCCGATCCGGAACGACTCCCAGAACAGCGTGTCGTGCAGCAGGTCGGAGAAGTTGAGGGCGCCGATCCACTGGGTGGGGGCGGTGCGGCCCGACTGGGCGTCGGTGAACGCCAGCAGGATCCCGTAGAGCAGCGGGCCGATGCTCAGGACCAGGACGGGAATGAGCGCGGGCAGGACGAGGAACCAGGCGCCGTGTCCGGAGACTCTGCGGGGCGGGCCGGCGGCGGACGCCCGGCGCACGGTCCGTCTCTTCTCGGTCGCAAGCGACACGTGTGCGGCCCCCTTCCCGCGGCTTCGACGGGCCTCGCCATGGTCGTGAAGGTGCTGTACGCCGTCAAGACACCACGCGCGCCCTCCCGTCTGTGCGAATGCGACACTGACCGTCGGATGGCCGGATCCGGACGCCGTCCGGTGCGGCCGGGCGGACAGCGACACGGAGGCGGACGATGGACGAGGCACGGGCCCGGGAGGTACTGGCCGCGGTGGGTATCCCGCCGGGCCCGGCGGCGGACGCGCGGCTCCTCGCCCTGGGCGAGAACGCGGTGTTCGCCGCAAGTGACCTGGTGGTGAAGGTGGCCCGCGACGCCGAACTCCTCGACCGGGCCCGGCGCGAGCTGGACATCGCGGGCTGGCTGGCCGAGGCGGGCGTCCCGGCGGTGCGGGCGGCCGAGCCGAAGCCGCTGCTGGTCGAGGGACACCCGGTGACCCTGTGGCGCCGGCTGCCCGACCCCGTACGGGCCGCCGAACCGCGGGATCTGGCCGAACTCCTGCGCCTGGTGCACGCGCTGCCCACCCCCTCCTTCGGACTGCCCCCGCGCGACCTGCTGTCAGGCGTCGAACGCTGGCTGCGGCTCGCGGGCGACGCGATCGACCCGGCGGACGCGGCGTATCTGCGGGAGCGCCGCGACGGCTTCGCCTCGGCCGCCGCCGCGCTCACCCCGCAGCTGCCGCCCGGCCCGATCCACGGCGACGCGCTGCCCCGCAATGTGCACATCGGCCCCGATGGCCCGGTCCTGGTCGACCTGGAGACCGTCTCCGCCGATCTGCGCGAGCACGATCTGGTCGTCATGGCGCTCTCCCGTGACCGGTACGGCCTGCCCGCCGCGGACTACGACTCCTTCACCGCGGTGTACGGCTGGGACGTGCGGGAGTGGGCGGGCTGCCCGGTCCTGCGGGGCGCCCGCGAGACCGCGAGCTGCGCGTGGGTCGCCCAGCACGCGCCCACGAACCCCGCGGCGCTCGCGGAGTTCCGGCGCCGGGTGGCATCGCTGCGGGACGGGGACGAGGCGGTCCGGTGGTATCCGTTCTGATCCAGGCGCTGCGGGCGTGGCGGGCCGCCGTCCGGCTCCGACGCATGAAGTAGCGGGCCCGCCGCCGCACGACGGCGTCCGAGGCCCTCGCCGCGGCCCGTCAGGCGGGGTTCTGCGCCGGCTCCCGCATCGGCCAGACGCCGTCCACGACCGCGTCCTCGTCTCCCTTGCGGCGCAGGAAGCTCTGGAAGTCCGCCGCCCACTCGGCGTACCACTCGATCTGCCGGCGGTGCAGCTGCGCCGGGCCGAGGGACGCGACCTTGGGGTGGCGGGCGGCTATCGCACCGGCCAGGCGGGCCGCGGCGAGGGCGTCGGCCGAGGCGTCGTGGGCGGATTCGAGCGGGACGCCGTACTCGGCGCAGACCGCTTCGAGGTTGCGCTTGCCGCGCCGGTAGCGGTCGACCGAGCGGTCGATGGTGTACGGGTCGACCACCGGCGCCGGTTCCTGGCCGCCGAGCCGGTCCCGCAGGGACGGCAGCCCGTGGCGGCGCAGTTCGGCGGAGAGCAGGGTGAGGTCGAAGGCCGCGTTGTAGGCGACGACCGGGACCCCGGTGCGCCAGTACCCCACCAGGACCTCGGCGATCGCGTCCGCGACGCGGTCGGCGGGGGCGCCCTCGGCAGCCGCCCGCTCGTTGCTGATCCCGTGCACCGCGACCGCGTCCGCCGGGATCTCCACGCCCGGGTCCGCCAGCCATTCGCGGTGTCCCAGGACCTGCCCGTCCCTGACCTCGATCACGGCTCCCGTGACGATGCGCGCCTCGCGCGGGTCCGTCCCGGTCGTCTCCAGGTCGAAGCCGATCAGCAGCTCCCGGTACCAGGCCATGTCGGCCCCCCTTCTTGGTGGTGCTTCCCCCAGTGGTCTCCACCCTGCCATGCGCCACTGACAATCAGAGGACCGCGTTCCGCTTACCGCCGCGAGGGGACGCCCGAAAGCCCATGAAAGTCATGTGCATACACCATGTCGCCCGAGTCCGGATGAATCAGGACACCGGTCGCGAGTCCGCCCAGGCCAGTTCGAACTCCTCGCGGTAGGCCGAGAAAAGTCCGCTTTCATCCACCTCGCCCGACTTCACCACCCGGTTGCCGTTGCGCAGCACCAGCACCGGGGCCTCCATGCCGCGCATCCGCCGCAGATAGGACTGGATCACCGCGATGCCGTCGGTGCCGTCGCCGTCGACGAGATAGGCGGTGAAGCGGGGCGTCTCGTCGTACACCTGGATCTGGAAGGCGCCCGGGTCGCGCAGCCGGGCGCGGACCCGGCGCATGTGCAGGATGTTCATCTCCACGGCGCGGCTCAACTCGCCCCGCTTCATGTTCAGTTCGCGCTCGCGGCGCTTGACCGCGCTGGAGGCCGGGTTGAGGAACAGCAGCCGGACGCGGGCGCCGGCCTCGGCGAGGCGGACCAGACGGCGGCCGGAGAAGTTCTGCACGAGCAGGTTGAGGCCGATGCCGATGGCGTCGATGCGGCGGGAGCCGTCGAAGATGTCCTCGGCGGGGAACTGGCGCAGCAGCCGCACCCGGTCGGTGTGGACGGCGACCACGTCCGCGTACCGGTCGCCCACGAGGTCCTCGACCGCGTCGACGGGGAGCCGGCGGGCGGAGGGCACGTCGCCGCTGGTGCCCAGCATCTCCAGCAGCCGCGCGGAGGCCCGTTCGGCCTGGTTCAGGACTGCTTCGGACAGGGCCCGGTTGCGGGAGACGACGTTGCGGGTCACCTCCAGCTCGTCCAGGGCGAGTTCGACGTCGCGGCGGTCGTCGAAGTAGGGCTCGAAGCACGGCCAGTGCTGCACCATCAGCTCGCGCAGCTGCGGCAGCGTGAGGAAGGAGATCACGTTGTCGTCGGCCGGGTCGAGCAAGTAGCCCTTGCGGCGGCTGACTTCGCGGACGGCGACGGCGCGCTGCACCCACTCCTGGCCGGCGGGCCCGGCCGCGGCGACCACCCATTCGTCGCCGTGGACGGGTTCGTAGATGGGCCGCAGCACGGCGGCCACCACGGCGCGCAGCCGCTGTTCGACGAGGTTCAGCCAGATGTAGGCCCGGCCGGCCCGCTGCGCGCGGGTCCGTACCTCGCGCCAGGCGTCGGCGTCCCAGTCCAGCTCCGGTCCGATGGCGTTCGTCTCCATCGGCCGGGCCAGGGACACCGTGCCGGGCGGGACGTCTGCGGAGCCTCCCTCGTGACCCTCGTCACCAGGGGGCAGCTCCAGCCCTCCCGAGCCCACCCGCGCACCGCCTTCCGCTCCCCCGAGCACTCCCCGTCCCAACGATCAAGGAAGGGTACTCCGGGAGCGGTGGGCGGTGCAGCCGGATGGACAGGTCGTTTCTCAACTACCGCCGTTCGGTTCGCCGTTCTGTCCGGCGAGGGCGGACGGAGTGAGCGGATTCATAGCGGTGACGTCCCTGGGGGCCAGGGAGAAGCCCTGCCAGTGGACCGGCATGGGCTCCTGGTCCTCGTCCCGGGCGATGTGGTGGAAGCCCACGTTCACCCAGGCCACGGGGTGGGTGAGGGTCTGGCCGTTCACCCATTTGTCGACCGAGTAGCCGTGCAGCGGATTGCCGCAGCTGCGGACGTTGTTGCTGGCGTACTGCTCGCAGTTGTTGTACTGCGTGAAGTAGATGTCGTGCTGGGTGAAGGGGCGCCCGGAGTACTTGGTGGTGGCGCCGGGGACGAACTCGTAGGAGCGCGCGTGGCCGTCCTTGTTCTTGCCGGTCGCGCTGACCACGCGCCACCAGCGCATGTTCGCCGCGTCGCCCGCGAGTTCCTTGGTGACGGCGGTGCGGGTGGTCTTGTTGGTCGGGCCCTGCTGGGCGCCGGCGGGCGGGCTGACGACCGAGTCGTACTGCTCGACCTTGGTGTTCGACGAGCCGTCGAGGCCGAAGTCGAGCCGCCAGAACACGTTGTGGCTGTGGCTGGTGGCGTAGGACTTGGCGCCCTTGCCGATGGGCCAGCCGCGGCCGTCGCCGGCGTCGTAGTCGAAGGGCGAGAGGCTGCCGGTGGCGCCGACGTTCATGTTGATCGCGCCGTCGTCGGAGAAGCGCCACTCGGTGATGTACTCGTACCAGCCGACCTTGTTGACGGTGTAGATCAACAGGTCCTTGCCCTGGGCCTGGAAGACCTTGTTCGCGTCGGACTGCATGCGATAGGCGTGGCCGCGCGAACGGGTGGTGGTGCACAGGCCCTTGACGTTCGCGTTCTCGCCGTTGAACGGGTCGGCGACCTTCACCGTCCTGATGGTGCCGCCGGGGCATTCGGCGGGGGCCATGTTCACCAGGCCCGAGCCGAAGTTGTAGTCGGTGATGTCGTTGTACTCGTTGGTGCCGTCGTCGTACGGCACATGGATCTGGGCGATCTTGGCGCTGTTGAGGACGCGGATCGGCTTGGCCTCGCCGGGCGGCTGGTAGGAGATCTTCTCCAGGATCAGGCCCGACTTGGACTCGAAGCGCCAGCACATGCGCCAGGTCGTGCCGGTGGAGAGCTTCTGTTCGATGCGGTAGGCGGCGCTGCAGTCTGCGGCCGCCGCCGCGGGGGCCGCCTTGGGCTGGGCGGCGGCCGGGCCGGCTCCGGCGGCCGCACCGGTGGCCAGCGCTGCCACGGAGAGGCCGACGAGCGCCCCCGTACGGGCGCGGCGGCCGCTGATCAGTTTCGGAACGCGCATGACGACATGACTCCCTTTGCCTCCCGCTGCGGGAGGCAAGTTCGAGGAACGGACGTGGGGGGACGAGCCTGCGGACGGTTCAGCCGGCGAGCCGGGCGACCTTGCGGGTGCTGAGGTCGACGACCAGGGACCGGGTGTCGATCCAGGGGCCGTTCCTGACCTTTGTCAGCAGCCGGACGCAGCGGTGTTCCCCGCACTTGTCGAGGACGGTGCTCGGGGCGCCCGGCGCCGCCCGGTACACCATGCTGGCGAGCTGCAGCTGGTCCGGGGAGGTGAGCGCCTTGCCGGTGGCGTCCTTGAAGTCGGCCTTGAGGCCCGCGCCCAGCGGGTCGGCGATCAGCAGGCTCGCGGCCTCGTTCTGCTCGGCGGAGCTGAGCGGCGGCTGGACGCCCTGCTGGGCGTCGGCACCCTCGACCTTGCCGGTGTCGAGGTTGACGGTCTTGGTGAGCAGCGTGTCGGTCTTGTAGTCGTAGAACGACACCTCCGCGCGCCGTGGCGCCCGGGGGTCGTCCACCTCGTCGGCCGCGGGTTCGGCGAGGTCGACGCCGAGGCTCTGCGGGCCGCGGTCGCCGTCCACGTTCTCGCTCGCGTTGAACTGCTGCCGGTCGAGCGCGAGCTTCTCCACGCGCGCGATCTCGTCGTCGGTCAGGGGATCGCGGCCCACGCCCTTCTCGCCCTCGGCGGGCGCCTCGGCGACGACACCGGGCTGGACCGCCGCCGTGTCCCCCTGCTGCTGTCCGGCGGCCTGCCGGGCGCTCTGCCCGGCCTTGCCGCCTCCCGTGTCGTCCGCCCCCGCCGTGCCCGGCAGGGTGATCCCGACCATCATGGCCGTCGCGGCCACCGCGATGGCCGTACCCGCCACCACCTTGCCCAGGTGGCGACGCACTGTCGTGCGCACATCTTCCCCCTACTCCCCCTGTTGCCCGGGAGTACGTGTCTGCCCCACAGGTTCCGCACACGACGCATGACGCAGGGCGTCTGGCGTCGTCTGCACCGGTCGTCGGGTAAGAGGCCCGTAAGTCGCAGGCGGTTCCCTCACTTTCCGGGAGACTCGAAGCCAAGGCGCCCCCGGCGGGGCGGCACACCTGAAAGAGTCGAGTCCATGCAGGTCTGGCCTGGAGAGGCGTATCCCCTCGGTGCCACGTACGACGGCGCCGGCACGAACTTCGCGGTCTTCACGGAGGCCGCGGACCGAGTAGAGCTGTGTCTGCTGCACGACGACGGCTCGGAGACGGCGGTGGAACTGCGCGAGAGCGACGCGTTCGTCCGGCACGCGTACGTGCCGGGCATCATGCCGGGGCAGCGCTACGGCTTCCGGATGCACGGCCCCTACGACCCCGCGCGCGGGCTGCGCTGCAACTCGGCGAAGCTGCTGCTCGACCCGTACGCGAAGGCGGTCAGCGGTTCGATCGGGTGGGGCGAGGAGGTGTACGGCTACCACTTCGACGCCCCGGAGCGGCGCAACGACCTGGACTCGGCGCCGCACACGATGACGTCGGTCGTGGTGAACCCCTACTTCGACTGGGGCGACGACCGCAGGCCGCGCACCGAGTACCACCACACGGTGATCTACGAGGCGCATGTGAAGGGTCTGACGATGCGCCACCCGGGGCTGCCGGAGGAGCTGCGCGGGACGTACGCGGCCCTGGCGCACCCGGCGGTGCTCGAACATCTGACGGAGCTCGGGGCGACGGCCCTGGAGCTGATGCCGGTGCACCAGTTCGTCAACGACCACCGGCTGGTCGACATGGGCCTGAGCAACTACTGGGGCTACAACACGATCGGGTTCTTCGCCCCGCACAACGCCTACGCCTCCTGGGGCGACCGCGGCCAGCAGGTGCTGGAGTTCAAGTCGGCGGTGCGGGCGCTGCACGAGGCGGGGATCGAGGTCATCCTCGACGTGGTCTACAACCACACCGCCGAGGGCAGCCACCTGGGGCCGACGCTGTCCTTCCGGGGCATCGACAACCGGTCGTACTACCGGCTGACGAACGACCGCCGCTACTACATGGACACCACGGGGACCGGGAACTCGCTGCTCATGCGGTCCCCGCACGTACTGCAAATGATCATGGACTCGTTGCGGTACTGGGTCCTGGAGATGCATGTCGACGGGTTCCGCTTCGACCTCGCGGCGACCCTGGCCCGCCAGTTCCACGAGGTGGACCGGCTGTCGTCGTTCTTCGACCTGGTGCAGCAGGATCCGGTGGTGTCCCAGGTGAAGCTGATCGCGGAGCCCTGGGACGTGGGCGAGGGCGGCTACCAGGTGGGGAACTTCCCCCCGCTGTGGACCGAGTGGAACGGCAAGTACCGCGACACCGTGCGCGACGTGTGGCGGGGCGAGCCGCGCGCGGTCGGCGAGTTCGCCTCCCGGCTGACCGGCTCCTCGGACCTCTACCAGGACGACGGGCGCCGCCCGCTGGCCTCCATCAACTTCGTGACCTGCCACGACGGGTTCACCCTGCACGACCTGGTGTCCTACGACCACAAGCACAACCAGGCCAACGGGGAGGACAACCGGGACGGCGAGAGCCACAACCGGTCCTGGAACTGCGGCGTGGAGGGCGAGAGCGACGACCCCGGGGTGCTGGCGCTGCGCGCCCGCCAGATGCGGAACTTCGTCGCCACGCTGATGCTGTCCCAGGGCGTGCCGATGATCAGCCATGGGGATGAGTTCGGGCGCACCCAGAAGGGCAACAACAACGCGTACTGCCAGGACAGCGAGCTGGCCTGGGTGCAGTGGCCGTCCGAGGACGGCGACGAGCTGCTGGAGTTCACGCGCGCGTTGGTGTGGCTGCGCAAGGAGCACCCCGTCTTCCGGCGGCGCCGCTTCTTCCACGGCCGGCCGGTGGAGGGCACCCACGACGAGCTGTCGGACATCGCCTGGTTCACGCCCGAGGGGACGGAGATGGCCCAGCGGGACTGGGACCGGGCGCAGGCGTCGGCGCTGTCGGTGTTCCTCAACGGCAACGCGATCTCCGAGCCGGGCGCGCGCGGCGAGCGGATCACCGACGACTCCTTCCTGCTGATGTTCAACGCCTCGGCCAAGACCCTTCAGTTCGTGGTCCCGGTCGACCACGGGCGGCAGTGGCAGGTCGTCGTGGACACCGCGAACCCGGCGGCGGTGGCGGCGGGCGCGGGCCCGAAGGTGCAGGCCGGGGCCCGGCTGACGCTGGTGGACCGGAGCATGACCGTGCTCCAACGGCCGACCACCTAGCAGGGAGGCGAACGGAGGGGCCGCAGGGAGGGATGCAGGGAGGTTTGACACGAAACGCGGCCGGGCGGGTACGTAGGTGGGCATGACCTCTGAGCGACGTGACGCCCGAGTCCCCGTGCCGCCGACGGCGACCTACCGGCTGCAGCTGCAGCCCGGGTTCCCGTTCCGGGCCGCGGCGGCGGCCGTGCCCTACCTGGACTCGCTCGGCGTCTCGCATCTGCATCTGTCCCCGGTCCTGGAGGCCGTCCCCGGCTCCCTGCACGGGTATGACGTCGTGGACCCCACGCGCGTGCGCGAGGAGCTGGGCGGGGAGGAGGGGCTGCGGGCGCTGGCGCGCACCGCGCGGGAGCACGGGCTCGGGCTGGTCGTGGACATCGTGCCCAACCACATGGCGATGGCCCCGCGCCACAACCGCGCCCTGTGGGAGGTGCTGCGGCAGGGCCCCGAGTCGCCGTACGCGCGCTGGTTCGACATCGACTGGGCGGCGCAGGGCGGACAGCTGCTGCTCCCGGTGCTCGGCGGTCCGCTCGGATCGGAGCTGGCGCGGCTGCGGGTGGACGGCGACGTCCTGCGCTACCACGACCACGCCTTCCCGCTGCGCGAAGGCACCGAGGAGCTGCCGCTGCCGCGGCTGCTGGACGCCCAGTGGTACCGGCCGGTGTGGTGGCGGCTGGCCCGCACCGAGCTGAACTACCGGCGCTTCTTCAGCATCTCGGAGCTCATCGGGGTGCGGGTGGAGGACCCGGAGGTGTTCGAGGCCACGCACGGCACGATCCTGCGGCTGCTGCACGAGGGCGTCGTCGACGGGCTGCGCGTCGACCACCCCGACGGCCTCGCCGACCCCGACGGCTACCTGGCGCGGCTGCACGAGGCGAGCGGCGGCCGCTGGACGGTCGTCGAGAAGATCCTGGCGGACGGGGAGCAGCTGCCGGACTCCTGGCCGGTCGCCGGGACCACCGGCTACGACGCCCTGCGCCGCGTCGACGGCCTCTTCACGGACCCCGCGGGGGCCGGGGAGCTCCAGGCCCGCTACCGGCGCTTCGCGGCCCCGCAGACGGACCGGGGCGGCGACTGGGCGGCGACGGTGCGGCGGGCGGCGTACGGGGTGCTCGGCCACGAGCTGGCGGCCGAGACGGACCGGCTGACCCGGGTCGCGTCCCGGGTGTGCGCGGCGTCGGCCGATCCCGCGCTGCGCGACCGGGCGCCGTGGGCGCTGCGCACGGCGCTGGAGGAGCTGCTCGTGCGGGTGGAGGTCTACCGGCCGTACGCCTCGGGCGACCCGGCGGCCGTCGTCACCGAGGCGGCGGCGCGGGCTGCGCGGCAGGCGTTCGTCGTGCCCGAGGAGGCGGGCGCGGTCGACGTGGTGCGGGGCCTGGTGCTCGGCGGGGAGGGCGCGGCGGGGGCGGAGTTCCGCGCGCGGTTCGCGCAGACGGCGTCCGCGCTGCGGGCCAAGTCGGTGGAGGACACGGCGTTCTACCGGTACGTGCCGCTGCTGGCGGCGAACGAGGTGGGCGGCGACCCGGGCGCGCCGGGCGGGTCCCCGGCCGAGTTCCACGCGTACTGCGCGCGCGTGCAGCGCGACTGGCCGGCCGGCGGGACGGTCCTGTCGACGCACGACACCAAGCGCAGCGCCGATGTGCGCGCCGCGCTCGCGGTCCTCACCGAGTGCCCGCAGCGCTGGGCGGACGTCCTGGCGGAGGTCACGCGCGCGCAGGAGCAGGAGGGCGAGCCGGACGCCGAACCGGGCGTGCCGGACGGGCAGCTGGCGTGGGCGGCCTGGCAGACGGTCTTCGGGCTCGGTCCGGCGGCCCCGGAGCGCGTTCAGGAGGCGTTGCTCAAGCACGCGCGCGAGGCGGGGCTGTACACGAGCTGGACGGAGCAGGAGCCGCCCTACGAGGAGGCGGTGGCCGCGTTCGTGGCGGCCGGGCCGTGCGGGCCGCCGGGCGAGCGGATCGCGGCCCTGCGCGGCGAGCTGGGGCCGTACATCCGGGCGAACGTGCTGGGCACGGCGCTGGTGCAGCTGACGATGCCGGGGGTGCCGGATCTCTACCAGGGCACGGAGAGCGAGTACCGGGCGCTGGTGGACCCGGACAACCGGCGGCCGGTGCGGTTCCCGGCGGAGCGTCCGGGCGTCAAGGACGCGGTGACCGCGGGCGCGCTGCGGCTGCGCCGGCGGCGGCCTGAGGTGTTCGGGGAGGCGGCGACGTACGAGCCGCTGGCGGCCGAGGGGGCGGCCGCGGCGCACTGTCTGGCGTTCGCCCGCTCGGGCCGGGTCGTGACGGCCGTGACGCGGCTGTCGCTGCGGCTGGCGGAGGCGGGCGGCTGGCGCGGGACGCGGCTGGCCCTGCCGCCGGGGCGGTGGATCGACGTGCTCGATCCGGCGCGGGAGTTCACGGGGCACGCGCGCGTGGCGGAACTCTTCGCGGGGCTGCCGGTGGCGCTGCTGGAGCGCGTGGAGGACGGCGACGGGTGAACTCCGTTGCCCTACAAAGGACTTGGAGAACCGGGGGGTGAACGGCCGTATCCCACCGCCGGCGTGCGCATCCGAGCGCCCCCTGGAGCCTCCCCCGAGGCCTCCTTGACAGTTCACAGAGACCGTGGGGTACTGCGGATGCGAAGGCCGGGCGGACCGATACGGGGGTGAGTCTCCTGCCGGAGCTGCGCTACCCCACGGTGATCGAAATGACCTCCTTTGCCCAGGCGTTGGCCACACATCAACCCGGCGTGTGCGCGCTGCGGCAGGTGGGGGTCTCCCGTGCGGGCCGCCCTCTGCACCTGCTGTCGGTGGGACACGCCCCGCGGGCCGTGCTCGTCGTCGCCGGTGCTCATGCGAACGAGCCGACCGGGGGTTCCACCCTGCTGGCGCTCGCCGAACGGGTGCTGTACGAGCGGGAGTTGCGCGACGGCACGTCCTGGCACTTCCTGTTGTGCGCGGACCCCGACGGGGCGAGTCTGCATGTGACCCCGGCCCCGCGCAGCCTGCTGGAGTACCACCTCGGCTTCTTCCGGCCCGCCGGTCCGGAGCAGCCCGAGTGGTCTCCCGCCGTGCTGCCGCCGGACCGGCTGCCGCCCGAGACGCGCGCGCTGACCCGGGTCATCGACGAGCTGCGGCCCTACCTCCAGGTGACCCTGCACGGCACCGATCTGGGCGGCAGCTGGGTGCAGTTGACGAAGGACATCCCGGGTCTCGCCGAGCCGTTCGCGAAGTCCGCGGCCCAGTTGCACATCCCGGTGGAGACGGGCGCCTCCGACGCGGCGGGCTGGCCGGCCTCCGGGCCCGGCGTGCATGTGATGCCGGCCGCCGGGGCGGACGCGGCCTACCCGAGCATGCCGGACGACGCACGGCACAGCACCTGGTACCACGCCCATCGCTACGGCGGTCTGACCGCGGTGGTGGAGGTGCCGATGTGGGCGAGCGACATGGTGGACGACCCCGCCCCGCATCCCGCGCCGGCCGCGGCGATCCAGCGGCTGGCGCGACGACTGCTGCGGGACACCACCGAGGTGGAGCGGGTGCTCGTCGAGGCGCTGCCGCGGCTGGAGGGCGTCGACGGCCCCCTGCTGCGGGCGGCCAGATGGGCGCTGGAGCTGGTGCCGGGGCTGGCCGCCGACTGGACCCACACGCCGCCGGCCGGCACGACGATGGCCTACGTCGGCAGCGTGGACGCCTTCGCCCGCCGGCTGCCGCTGCGGGCCGCCGCGATGCTGTGGCGGGTCCTTCAGGAGAGCGACGACCATGCGGCCCCGCGGCTGGAGCAGCTCGTCGAGACCTGGAGCGATGCCTTCGCCGACCGTTTCCGGGCCCGCTGGGTGCCCTTGGAGCACCAGGTCGAGCATCAGTCCCGCACGGTCGTGGCGGCGGCCCTGCACGCCCGTGAACGGGCGGCGTAGCGCCGATCGGCGGCCGCCCGTCCGGGCGGCGGACCGGACGGGCGGCCACCCGGACGGCGGCTGCGTGCACACACGCGTGCCCGCAGCCGCCGCGGCAGCCGTGGCCGCCTCTGCGGCTCAGACCTCGGGCACCTGCTCGTCGTCGAGGGCGAACACGGCCCCCGTCAGCGCCTCCCGCTCGCAGTCGTTGCCGAAGGTGTGCTGGTAGTCGACCGCGCGTCCGTTCCACCGCCCCTGCGCCCGGACGGTCACCGGGGCGTACAGCAGCGGGCAGATGCGGCTGCCGTCCCCGGTGAGGGCGCCGACGTCCCCGTCGGCCGCCGTCAGGACGTCGCAGGCCTCGGCGGCCCGGGAGTGGCCCTGGGGCGGGTCGCACATCAGGAGGGTGCCGCGGCTGTCGCTGGAGCGGGCGTCGCCGCGGACGACGGTGAGCTGCAGCCAGTTGCCGGGGAGGGCGTCATGGGAGGCCGCCAGGGCCGGGGCGGCGCCGGTGGCGAGGAGGAGGGCGGCCGCGGCCGACAGGGTGCGCCGGACGGCTTTCGCCGAGCGGAGGGGGTTGCGGAAGTGCGTCATTCCCGGTGCATCGGCACGGCGGGCTGGGTACCCCAGTCCGACTCACCCGAACGGGCACGGGAGGGTGCCGCGGGCGGCCGTCCGGCCAGCTCGAACGCGGCGAGCACGACGCGCGCCTGGTACTCCGCCTGGCGTGCGACGGGGATCCAGCGCGCTCCGCAGTCGTCCTGGTAGCCGGCGCACCACGCGTCGATGAGCGCGTCCAGTTCGGGCAGCGCGCCGCAGGGGTCGGCTCCGGCGCCGGTGACGAGCTGGTGCAGCAGGCCCGCCGTCCGGACGGCGATGCGGCGGCCGGCGATGCGCAGGGCGGTCAGATGGGCGGTGCTCAGCGGCGGGAGCGGGCGGACCGGGTCGGCGGTGTCGGGGTCCCAGGCGTCGGCGAGACCGGGGCAGACCAGTAAATAGTCGTCGACCGGGGCGAGCAGGCGGTCCGCGTCGGGGAGACCGGCGAGGCGGGGCCGCACCCGGGTGAGGATACGTTCCAGCAGCGCCGCGTCATGGCGCAGGGCATGGCTCACGGCGCGCAGCACCGCGTCCCGGTCGGCGGGCGGGGAGCCGTCCTCGACGGCGGCGACGCCCCACATGGGCGCCTCGACGACCGCGGTGACCGTGCCGTGCCGGTGCGGGTGGTACCAGGTCGACTCGACGGCGGCCTCGGTGATGGCGGCGGCCAGATCGCCCGCGCGCGGGGGCGGGATCCGGTAGACCGCGGGAGCCAGGCGCGGCCAGTACAGGGCGTCGTAGGGGCCGAGCTCGCGGGGGATGCCGAGGCGGGCGGCGGTGTGGGCCACGCGCCGGGAGAGTCCGGGCAGGTCGCGGGTGAGTTCCACGAAGGCGCCGCCGACGTCGACGCCGTGCAGCGAGCACTGGAAGAAAGGTTTCAGTTCGTCCTGGAGGCGGAGCAGCGCACGGGTCTCCGGCAGCGCGGCGGCGGCCGCGCCGTCGGGCAGCCATTCGGGCTGTTCCCGGAAGCCGGGCCGGAAGAAGTTCCGGAAGTAGCGGCCGAGGCTGTAGGGGCCGGACAGCCAGCCCTCGTTGCGGCGCAGGCCGTCGGGGTCCAGGCAGAGCAGCAGGTTCCAGGTGGCGTCGGCGCCGACGGTGAGCCGCGGGTCGGCCAGGACGCGTTCGGCGAGCCGCAGGACGGTGGCGCCGCCGACGGGCTCGTTGGCGTGCGGTCCGGCGACGACGAGGGCCTGGCGGGCGCCCCGGCCCACGGAGAGCAGCCACAGGGGCGTGCCCGCGCGGGAGACCCCGACGCGGCGCAACCGGACGTCCCCGGAGCTGCGGACGGCGAGCGCGGCCGCGCGGGCCGCGAGTTCGTCCACGGTCGGGTAGCGCAGGAGTGGCGGCAGGGCACACCTCCACAAGGCGGCGCCGTCGGTTCACTTGGCGTATCTGGTGTACGCACAGTGAGTCATGGGCCGGGGGATACGTCAACACCGCCGCCCGCGCGGGGACTTGGCCGGGCGGGCCGTTCGCCCCGGACCGGTCCCTGTCCGGCGTCCGGGGCGCGGTCCGGGGCCGCGGTCCGGGGTCAGTCCACGGAGAGGCGGAACCCCATCCGGCCGAAGGCGACCTGGTCGCCCTCACGGACCACGGCCGCGCCGATGACCCGACGTCCGTTGACGGTCGTCCCGTTGGTGGAGCCGAGGTCGCGCAGCACCCACATGCCGCCCTGGCGGCTGAGTTCGGCGTGCACCCGCGAAACGCTGTCGTGGGTCAGCCTGAGGCCGCTCGCGGGGTCGCGGCCGATGCGCAGCGCGTGCGCGGTCCCCGGGTGCGGCAGCAGCAGCTTGGGCAGCCGCTCGGCCTGCCAGGCCCTGCGCAGCCGGACGGTGAAGCCCGAGACGGCCTCGACGGCGCCGAGGACGACCCGTGAGAAGCGCTTCTCCTCGGGCAGGTCGGCGGTCAGGACGGCGAGCTCGTCGGAGCGGCGGGCGGCCAGAGCGAGCTCCATGCGCCGGATGAACGTGTCGTGCGACAGGCGCCCCATGGCGACGCCGTCCCGCAACACCTTCAGCGCGTGGTCGCGCTCCGCGTCCGACAGCCGCGCCGGGTACGTGTTGAACTCGAAAGACGACGTCACGCTGGTGATTGTCGGTCAGTGAACCCCAGGTGTCCAGAAAACGGGAAAACGCCCGCCCCACGCACGCGTGCCGCGACGGGTGTGCCGACGCGTGTGCCAATGGGAGTGTTCCGAAAGCGGATTGATCGCGTGTGCAGCACGATGGACGCGACGGGCTACATCACGGTGAACAGACGAAGGGGAACCGTCCGTGCAGTTCGAGGTGTGGGCTCCGCAGGCCGAACGAGTGACGCTCCGGTGCGGCGACGCCGCGCGCGCGATGGAACGCGATCCGGAGCGGGCGGGGTGGTGGACCGGCGAGGCGGAGGCCGCGGACGGCGCCCGGTACGGCTTCGCGCTGGACGACGGCCCCGTCCGGCCCGACCCCCGCTCGCGCCGCCAGCCGGACGGCCCCGAGGGCCTGAGCGCCGTCGTCGACCAGGGCCGCTACGCCTGGCGTGCGCAGTGGTCCGGACGTCCGCTGCCGGGCGCGGTCCTGTACGAGCTGCACGTGGGCACGTACACCCCCGAGGGCACCCTGGACGCGGCCGCCGAGCGGCTCGGACACCTCGCCGAACTCGGCGTCTCCCACGTGGAGTTGATGCCGCTGTGCGCGTTCCCCGGCCGGCACGGCTGGGGGTACGACGGGGTGTCGCCGTGGGCCGTGCACGAGCCGTACGGCGGCCCGGAGGCGCTGAAGCGGTTCGTCGACCGGGCCCACGAACTGGGCCTGGGCGTCGTCCTGGACGTGGTGCACAACCATCTGGGCCCGTCCGGCAACCAGCTGCCCGCGTTCGGCCCGTACTTCACCGAGACGCACCACACGCCGTGGGGCGCGGCCGTCAACCTGGACGCGCCCGGCTCGGACGAGGTCCGCGCGTATCTGGTGGGCAGCGCACTGGCCTGGCTGCGCGACTACCGGCTGGACGGGCTGCGGCTGGACGCGGTGCACGCACTGGCGGACACACGCGCGTGCCACTTCCTGGAGGAGCTGTCGACGGCCGTGGACGCCCTCTCGGCGGAGACGGGCCGGCGGCTGTTCCTGATCGCGGAGTCCGACCTGAACGACCCACGCCTGATCACGCCCCGCCCGGAGGGCGGCCTGGGCCTGCACGCGCAGTGGAACGACGACTTCCACCACGCCCTGCACACCGCGCTCACCGGCGAGTCCCAGGGCTACTACGCCGACTTCGCGCGCGACCCGTTCGCCGCCCTCGCCAAGACCCTCACCGGCGGCTTCTTCCACGACGGCACGTACTCCGGGTTCCGCGGCCGGAGCCACGGCCGCCCGCTGGACCGCGCCCGCGTCCCCGCGCACCGCCTCGTCGGCTACGGCCAGACCCACGACCAGATCGGCAACCGCGCGCGGGGCGACCGCCTCTCGGCCTCCCTGTCCCCCGGTCTGCTGGCGTGCGCGGCCGCGCTGACGCTGACCGCCCCGTTCACGCCGATGCTGTTCATGGGCGAGGAGTGGGCGGCGGGCACGCCCTGGCAGTACTTCACCGACCACACCGACCCGGAGCTCGCCGAGGCCGTGCGGCGGGGCAGACGACGGGAATTCACGGCGCACGGCTGGGCCGAGGAGGACGTCCCCGACCCGCAGGACCCGGCGACGCGCGAGCGCTCCTGCCTGGACTGGTCCGAGCCGCGGCGCGAGCCGCACGCGCGCGTGCTGGCCTGGTACCGCGAGCTGATCGCGCTGCGGCACACGACGGCGGACCTCACCGATCCCGACCTGGCCGACATCAAGGTCGCCCATGACGCGCAGGCCCGCTGGCTGGCGTTCCGGCGGGGCGACGTCCGGGTGGCCGTCAACCTCGGCGGGGAGCCGGCCGCGATCCCGCTGGGCCCGCGCCCGGCACGGGTGCTGGCCGCCTGGGAGCCGGTGGCCGTACCGGGTCCGGACGGGCTGCTGCACCTGCCCGGGGAGGCGTGCGTGGTGCTGGAGCAGCAGTGAGGCCCGGCCGCACCTCCTGGGCCGGCCGCACCTCTTCGGCCGGCTACCCCACTTCTGCCGGCTACCCCTCTGCGGCCGGCCACCCCTACTTCTGCCGGCTACCCCTCTTCGTCCGCCCCGTTCACCCCGTCCGCCCCGCTCTCGCCGTCCTCGCGCAGCTCCGTCACCCGCTCCAGCAGGATCGCCTCCCAGGCCCGTCGCAGCCGGGTGCGCGGGAGCGAGAGGGCGTCGGGGGCGTCGGGGTCCTGTCGGACCGGAGCGGGGCCCTTGAGGTGGTCCGCGAGGCGGACGACGGTGTCGCAGCGGGCCAGCCACAGGCCGCGCAGACAGGGGCGGGCGCCGTAGCCCGCGAGCGTGGCGGCGCGCACGGCCGCGCCGGAGCCGACCGCGAGGGCGAGCCCGGCGATGTCCTCGGCGGGATCCGCGAGGACCGCTTCGGTCCAGTCGAGGACGCCGCGCACCCGGCCGTCGGCGCTCACCAGGAGGTGCTCGCCGCGCAGGGCGTGATGGACGAGGACCGCGGTGCCGGGCTGGGCGGCGAGCTGCGCCGCGCCGAGCGGGGTGAGCTGGTGCAGACGAGCGGGGTCGAACTCGTCGGCGCGGGCGAGGCGTTCGGCGGCGGCCACGGCCATCCGGCGCAGCGCCTCCAGGGAGCGCGGGGCGGCGCGCGGCACCCCGAGCGCCTCGGCCTGCCGGGGCGGCACCTCGCGCAGCCCGCGGAGCAGTCCCGCGAGATCGGCCTCGCCGACGGCCGACACGTCGTGCTCCTCGGCCGTGTCGCCGGGCAGCTTGGCGTCGAGGGTGTAGGCCAGCCCGGGGGACCACTCGCCGTGCGCGACGCTGACCGGCACGGCGACCGGGACGTGCGGGCGGACGAGGTCGCGCAGCCGCAGTTCGCGGCGGCGGCGCAGGGTGGCCTCGGCGTCGGGGGCCAGGCGCAGCACATGGCGGGCGCCGACCCACCAGGTGAAGGGGGAGCCGCCCTCGGCGACGGGCCGCACCTCCGGTCCCAGAGCGCTCGCGCCGCCCCCTTCCAGGAGCGCGCGGACCAGTCGGCGGACGGTGTCCGGGGTGGGTGTCGGTGCCTGGGTCATGGTCGCGCCGCTGCCGTTCGGGTGGGTGCCGGGAACTCCTGGTGGGGGTGGGTCAGTCCACTATGACCAGCTCGCGGGTGGTGTCGTTGAGCCGGCGGCCGCCGTCCTCGGTGACGGTGACGATGTCCTCGATGCGCACGCCGCACCGGCCGGGCAGGTACACGCCCGGCTCGACGGAGAAGCACATGCCGGGCACCATGGGCCGCTCCTCGCCCTCGATCATGTACGGCGGCTCATGGGTGGTGACGCCGATGCCGTGGCCGGTGCGGTGGATGAAGCGGTCGCCGTAGCCGGCGGCGGCGATGACCGCGCGGGCGGCCCGGTCGACCTCCTGGCAGGCGACGCCGGGCCGCACCGCCCGGAAGCCCGCCTCCTGGGCCTCGCGGACGAGGTCGTGGACCCGGCGCTCCTCGTCGGTGGGCTCGCCGACGTGGACGGTGCGGGAGGTGTCGGAGCCGTAGCCGTCCTTGAGGCCGCCGAAGTCGAGGACGACCATGTCGCCCCGCTCGATGACCCGGTCGCCGACCTCGTGGTGCGGGTTCGCGCCGTTCGGCCCGGAGGCGACGATGGTGAAGTCGACCTGGGAGTGCCCGAAGCGACGCAGCAGCGCGGCGAGGTCGGCGCCGACCTCCGTCTCGCGGCGCCCGGCGAAGGGAACTTTCCGAATCTCCTCGAACGTTGCGTCAGCGGCCGCTCCCGCGGCCGCCATGAGCTCCAGCTCCGCCGCGTCCTTGACCGCCCGCAGCATCGGCAGGGCCTCGGTGAGGGAGGCGTAGGAGGTGGCGGGCAGGGCCTTCTGCAGGCCCAGCAGATGCATCGCCCAGGCGTTGTCGCTGATTCCGAACCGGCCGCCGGCCCCGAGGAGGGCGGCGGCGACCGCGTAGGGGTCCTTGCCGTCGGTCCAGTCCCGCAGGGTGAGCGCCGGAGCGCCAGCCGCCTTCGCGGCGTCGGGAGCCTCCAGGGTCGGCACCACGAGGACGGCGTCCCGGCCGGGCGTGAGGACCAGCAGGGTGAGCCGTTCGGTGGCGGCGGTCGGCGCGTAGCCGGTGAGCCAGACGAGGTCGGGTCCGGGCGCCACGAGCAGCCCGCCGAGTCCGGCGTCGGCGGCCTCGCGCGCGGCCCGCTCCATGCGGGCCCGGTAGTCGTCGGCGGTGAACGGCGCGGCGGCAGTGCCGGTCATCCGGGCCTCCCGGGAAGGACGTGGCGACTGGGGTGTGACGGACGTGGTCGCACGGACGTGACGACCACGGGCAGCATCCTGCCCGTCCGGCGGGGGTCGCGCGAGCCGGTCGACAAGGGTTTCGGCAGGTTTCCGGGCCGCGTCGGCGATCCTTCGGCGCGAACCGTACCGGAAAGGGCGGTGGAGGACGGCGGGGCTCGGGCCGGCGGGGTTGGGGTCGGCGGGGTTGGGGTCGGTGGGGTTGGGGTCGGTGGAGTTCAGGGCGGCGGTCCTCGGGTCGGCCGGGTTCGGGTCGGCAGGGTTGGGGTCGGCGGGGTTCAGGGCGGCGGTCCTCGGGTCGGCCGGGTTCGGGTCAGCGGGGTTCGGCCGCGGCCCGCCCCGACGGGGGCCCGGTCGGCTCGCTGCGCTGCCCGCCCGTCCCGGGGATGGCCTCGGGAACGACCTCAGGGACGGCCTCGGGCCGACCTGGGGCCGAGGTGGGGCCCGGCCCTGGACGACGTCAGGGCAGCCTTGAGCCGCTCTCAGGTGACGACGCCCGGGATCACCGTCAACTGCTGGTACCCACCACCTCGGTGACGGAGCGTCAACTCGATCTCCTCGCCGGGTCGCGCCTCGTCGACCGCCCGCGCGAGGTCGGTCGCCGAGTCGATCCTGGTGCTGCCGAAGGCCAGAAGGACGTCGCCGCGGACCAGGCCCGCCGCATAGCCGGGGCCGGGCACGTGGACGGCGACGATCTCGGCGCCCGCCTTCTCCGCGTCCACGGCCTCCAGGCCGAGGGTGGCCTCGGCGGGGCGCGGGGACGCGGGGGCCGCCTCGGACCGCCCCGAGGACCCGGACGACTTCGACGCGCCCGGGGCGGACGCGATGCCCAGCGCGCCTTGGGAACTCTGGGAGCCCTGGGAGCCCCCGGAGCCCGGTGCGCCCGCCGAGCCCGGTGCGCCCTGCGCCGCCGTCTGCCGCTGCAGCTCGGCCAGCCTGCTCATGCCGATCACGGTCGCCCCCAGGGTGCCGAGTCCGACGCCGGACAGGACCAGGACGGTGCCGGCGAACAGGCCGAGCAGCAGGGTCGTCAGCCGTCGGCCGCGGCGGCGCGCGGCGTGCGGGCGCCGGCCCTGGCCGCCGGGTGTGGCGCCGCCGCCGGGCTCCTGACCCGGCATGGGCTTGGGACGCAACGCTGTGTGTTCCATGGATCGCCTCCGGCTGGTGCTCTACCCGGCGCTCCGGTGCACCACGAGCCACGAACGAGTGAGACTGACCCAGGATCAGGAGCGGTACGGCCGCCCCGTACCGCGTCTCACGCGCGCGTGGAGAGCGCCTCCACCAGTGCCCGCGCGGCGCCCGACGGCGCACCGGCGTACACGAGTTCGACCCGCTGCACGACCCGCGGCGCGGTGACCGGGACGGCGACCGTTCCCGGGACTCCCTCGGCCGCCGAGCGGGGCAGCAGGGCCAGGCCGTGGCCGGCGGCGGCCAGAGCGGTCAGGACGCGGACGTCGGCGCCGTCGTAGCGCAGGGCGGGGCGGAAGCCGTGGCCGCCGCCCGCCGCGCGCAGCTGGTGCAGCGGCAGCCCGGCGTCGGGGGCGTCCAGCCAGCGTGCGTCGGCGAGGTCGCCGAGGCGCAGGGCGGCGCGCCGGGCCAGGGGGTGGCTCGCGGGCAGCAGGACGGCGACCGGCTCCTCGCCGACGCCGCTCGTGGTCAGCGGCGCCACGTCGGGCAGGCGCAGCGGGTCGCTGGGCGCGGCGAGACCGTCGACGAGGCCCAGATCGGCCGTGCCCTCGGCCACGGCGGCGGGCACGTCGTCGCGGCCGAGGACGCGCAGCGTCACGCCGGCCGGCGGCAGCGCGGCGAGAGCGGCGGGGCCGAGGGCGGTCGGCGTGGCGGCCAGCGTCAGCCCGTGCGGGGGCGCCGAGGCGATCCGGACGACGTCCGCGCGGGCCGCGTCCAGGCGCAGCAGCAGCGGGCCCGCGTGTTCGAGGAGCCGCTCGCCGGCCGTGGTGGGGGTGACGGGACGGCGGGTGAGCAGGGCCGCGCCGAGGTCCTGTTCGAGGCTCGCGATGTGCTGGGAGACGGCGGACTGGGTGTAGCCGAGTTCCCGGGCGGCCTCGGAGAAGGAGGCGAGGCGGGCGACGGTGACGTAGGTGCGCAGGAGGTGCGGGTCCATGCGTCCAGGGTCGCAGGGGGGCGGCGGTCTGAATCCCTTCCGCATCCTTCCGCATCCGTTCTGCATCAGTTCTGCTTATGAAGGGTGCAGGAATCATCGTTGGACGTGAAGCGGCGGGCGCGCCCAGGATGAGGGGCATGACCGACACCGCAGCTCAGATCGCGCGGGTCGCCCTGGTCGGCGACCGCTCCCCCAACGTCGTCTCGCACACCCGGATCCCGCTGTTGCTGGATGCCCTCGCCGCGCGGGACCGGCTGGTCCTGGACGCCTATTGGATCCCCTCCGAGGAGGCGGGGGCCGAGGGCGCGGTACGCGGCTTCGACGCGGTGTGGGTGGTGCCGGGCAGCCCCTACCGGAGCGAGGCGGGCGTGCTGTCCGCGATCCGTACGGCGCGCGAGGAGGGCATCCCGTTCCTCGGCACCTGCGGCGGCTTCCAGCACGCGGTGCTGGAGTACGCCCGCACGGTCTGCGGACTGTCGCGGGCGGCGCACGCCGAGACCGATCCCGACGCGGACGACCTGCTCATCGAGCCGCTGGCCTGTTCGCTCGTGGGCCACGAGGGAGTGGTGACGCTGGAGCCGGGCTCGCTCGCCCACTCGGTGATCGGCTCGGAGCGCACGGTCGAGCGCTACTTCTGCGCCTACGGCCCCTCCCGGCACCTGGACACCCTGCGCGCCCACGGACTGCGCTTCAGCGGCCACGACGAGGACGGCCAGGTCCGCGTCGCCGAGCTCCCGGGCCATCCCTTCTTCCTGGCCTCCCTCTTCCAGCCGGAGCTGTCCGGCGACGGCTCACGCCCGCACCCGATCGTCCGGGCGCTCGCGCGGGCCGCCGTCGAACACGCCACCCGCCGCGGCGCTGCGGAAGCTCTGTCTCGTGGATGAGAGTCCGGACGTCGCCAGGTACGGGGCGGGCGCGGCCGGCGCGAGGTCCGGCAGGAAGCCGTGGGTGCGGCGGGCCAGGTAGCCGGACTTGTACCGGTCGACCTCGCGGTGCCAGTGCAGGATGCCCGCCAGCCAGTTCTGGAGGTCGGCGACGTAGTGCCCCATCGCCGCGCGGGCCTCGGGCGAGAGGTCGAAGTCGTCGTAGACGACGGGCAGTTCGTGCGCGATGACATGCTCGAACTGCCGCATGCGCTGGGTCATCAGGTCGTGCACGATGCCGAGCGCGGTCGGATAGTCGCAGCCGAAGAAGTTCTGCACGACGAGGATCGCGTTGTGCATCTCCCCTTCGTACTCGATCTCCTTCTGGTACGAGAAGACGTCGTTGGTGAGGCACGCGTAGTCGACGGCGGCGTTCTCCAGCGCCTGGACGGGTCCGCTGCGGTAGACCTCGGGCGGGACGGCGGGCCCGTGGCCCATCCGGCACATGCTCAGGGTCAGGTCGGAGCCGAAGGTCGCACGGCGCATCTCCAGGTAGTCGATCGGGTCGGGGACGCGGTTCTGGAGCTGGTTGGACAGCTCCCACACCCAGCTCTCGGTCATGACGTCCACCGAGTCGCGCAGGGTGCGCCGCTGGTCGGGGGTCATGGCGGCGGTGGTGCGCGCCCAGAGGTCGATCAGGCCGCGTTCCATGGCGTTGACGGGGACGACGGGCGCCGCCTCGCCGTCGAGGGGCATACAGGCCGACAGCCGGGCCGTGGTGAGGCGGGCCGCCGCGAGATCGCGCCGCCCGCCGAAGACCAGCGGGTAGTAGTCGTCGCCGTAGGTGCCCCAGGCGAGCCACTGGGCGCTGAGGTCGAGGGCCTCCGGGGTGGCGTCCGGGTCGAGGCCGGCCGCGCACAGGGCGAGGTCGCAGGCGGCGAGTTTGTCCTCGTCCCAGACTCCTTCCGCAAGGATGCCCATCCGGTGCGACCACGCGGTGAGGCGCGGGCGGGCCGCCTCCAGGTGCGGGCAGAGCGCGACCTGGTACGGCATGTGGAAGTCGGGCAGCAGGGACGGGCCGACCTTCTGGAAGGGCACGTGCGCGTACGCGCGCAGGCGTTCGGCGGCGGCCGAGGCGAGCAGTGCGCCGACGTCGGCGGCGGAGGTGCCGGGACCCGTCAGCTTCTGCCAGGGCGCGTCGAGGACGACGCCCTTGTTCATGTAGCGGCTGGAGCGCATGTGCCATTCGTGGCCGCCGGACTGCCAGTCCTGCAGACCCTTGGTGTAGGCGGCGACCGAGAGGACCTCGTCGGGCCGCAGGCCCTTCTCCAGGGCGAGCGCGGGCACTTCGGTGAAGGCGGTGTGCTCGAACTGGTGGAGGCGGGAGGTGAGGATGTCGTTGACGGTGTCGGCGGCCTCCTGAGTGGTGCAGCCGAAGAACGTCTCCAGGACGAGCACGCCGTTGCTGTTCTCCCCCTCGTCCTCGACCTCGCGCTGGTAGGAGAACAGGTCGTTGCGCAGGTGCACGGCGTCGGAGAAGGTCTCCATGAGCACCCTGAGCGGCCTCGACCCGGCGACGGCGGCCGGGACCTCGGCGGTCGCGTACTCCACGAGCCCCGCCGACCAAGGCGCGCCGCCCACCTTGCGGCGCATCTCGATGTACTCGACGGGGTTGGCGATCCGCCCCTCGTGGATGTTGGACAGCTCCCACATCGACTCGTTGAGCAGATGCTCCGTCGCGACGGCGAACCGGCGGCGCCAGTCCTGCGACATGACCGGCACGGTGCGCGCCCACAGGTCCCGCAGGCCCGCCTCGACCGGGTTCTGCGGCTCGGGCACCGGGGTCGTCAGGTCCAGAGGCATGAACAGCGGGAGCCGGTCCAGATGGGCCTTGCCCGCGGCGCGGTCCGGGGTGCGTTTGAACATGTCGAGGAAGTGGTCGTCGAAGAAGAACACCCACACGTACCAGTCGGTGATCAGCGACAGCGCGCGGCCGTCGCAGTCGGGGTGGGTGTAGGCGCAGAGCAGGCCGTAGTCGTGCGCCTCCAGGTCGGCCTGCTCCCAGATCCCGGACCCCTCCAGCATGCCCATGTCGCGTGCCCACTGCGTCGAGTGGAGCCGCGCCTGATCGACATGCGGGTTCAGCCGCGCCGGATGCGGCAGGTAGAAGTGCGGGAGTTCGAACGGTTGAGTCATGGCCGGGCCTTACCCGGGGCCGCCGACCGCCATCCGCGGGGCGGCACATGATCACACCATCGCGTGAATCAGCGGAAAGCGGTGAACCTTACGGGAGTTGGCATGTTCGTCGGTGCGCCCGCGAGTCGGCCGCGCCCGGCGCGTCACTCCCGCACTTGGATCAGCGCGTGCGTTCCGCCGGTGCGCCAGCGCTGACCCTCGGCCGCGACCAACGCGGCCTCCGTGCCGGCGTCCAGGCCGGTGATCACGTCGGACTTCAGCGTGCGCAGCGCCGCGACCGGACCGCGGAAATAGGCGGTGACGTCGGCGAAGGGGGTCGTCGGGGCCCAGCGGCTGTCGCCGACCAGGCGACGGTAGTTGAGGTCGCCCTTCACGATCGTCAGGGCGGCCGCCGCGAACTCGGCCCGAAGGTCGTCCGGCGTCTCCGCGTACGGCAGCGGAGCGGCGGAGAACGGATGCGCGCGCACCGTGAGAGTGCCGTCGGCCATCGCGGCCCACAGACGGCGGCCGTAGTCCGCGGCAGCGCCACGCGCGCGCGTGAGTTTCCGGAGCGCGTCGACGACATCGGCCGTCGTGGCGTCGGAGACGTAGTACGGATACGGCTTGACGTGCAGGACGACCCGGCCGCACCGCCCATGGGCGAGGAGATGGGCGGCCAGCAGGAGGTCCGGGATCAGCTCGCGGCCCGCGTTGTCGGCGACGAGACAGAGGGTGCGGACATCCACGTCCACATCCGTATCCGCATCTGCCTCTGCAGCGGGCAGCAGCGTCCACAGCGTCTCGCTGTCGTCGGCGACCAGGCCCGGTACGGCGGCCCGTTCCTCGGCCTCGGCGTCGGACAGCCGGAAGCCGAGGTCGGCGCGGTTGCCCCAGAGCGAGCCGTGCAGCAGAGCGCGGTCCTGTTCCTCGACCGGACGGTTCTCCAGGCTGTCGAGTACCGCCAGTTCCTCGTCGGTCTCGGGCGCGTCGAGCTCGGCGAGCTTGAAGGGGCGGAAGGGGTCGAGGCCCTGCCACGGCCCCGGCCCGAAGTAACCGACTGCTTCGAGGAGTTGGCGGTAGAAGTAGCTCTCCGACCACAACCAGGGCACATCGAACCAGGAACGGCCGGCGTACGCGTCGAGGCCCCAGGCCCGCCACCGATCGCGGTCGTGCGCCTCGGCGGGAAGCGGCTCGATCACGCCCTTGAGGCAGGCGGCCGACAGCGCGTCCAGGCGCTCCTGGACGTCGGGGCCGTAGGGGAAGGCGTCCCGCACCTGCCGGATGATCGCCGGATGCCGTTCGGCCAGGACGCTGTGGGGGAACGAGCCGGGCTCGTTGCCGAGGATCACGGGCGGGGCGGGGGCGCGGTGCATGCGGCTCACCGTATCGCGGGGGCGTACGGCGAACATCGCTCCTGCAGCGGGCGGGTCACGCGGGCCACGCGTCCGTCCGCGGGTGGTCGGCCCTCACGCCATGGCCATGATCTCCCGCTCCAGACGCGCGGCGAGGCTCATGAAGCGCGGCCGGCGCGGTACCGGTACCAGGCCGCGGATGAGGACCTGCCACATCTCGGCCGTCCGGCGGGGCAGCCGGCCGGCGGGTTCGCGGGTGCGCCCGACGACCCGGGTGCCGACGACGAAGCAGACCAGGGAGTGGGCCACGGCGTCGACGTCGACGTCCGGGTGGATGTCGGACTCCTTGACCGCGCCGCCCAGCCGCCGGGAGATCAGGTCCAGCAACTCCGCGAAGGGATGCGGCAGGGGCGGGCGGACGGCCACTCCCCCGGTGGCGAGCCGCAGGCCGGCCCGGGCGATCGGGCCCTCGACCGACAGGCGTGCCAGACCGAACGTCAGGCGGATCAGGGCTTCGAGGGACGCGTAGCCACGCTCGTCGATCTCGCCGGCGATCCGGCGGGCGGCCTGGGACTGCAACTCCATGATGGCGTGCGCCAGGTCCTCCTTCGCCGCGAAGTGGAAATAGAGCGCACCCTTGGTGACATGCGCGTGCGCGACGATGTCACTGAGGCTTGTCGACTCATAGCCATGCCGATCGAACAGGTCGGCGGCTGCCGTGATGATCGTCGTGCGGGTCTGTTCGGCGCGTAACTGCCTCGCCATCGACTGATACTCTCCCGAGCCGGTAAAGAACGGGTCATGCCGTTTTTTCTTACCCCGCGTACACAATAGCTCACCGTACGGCGGTACCGGCCATGTACGTGAATACCGCCGAACATCGCCGACTCCCCCTGTGCTCCCCCGACTTGCCGGTCGACGACGGGCCCGCCGGGACACAGCCTCCCACAGGACCGGCACCCGGGACACGGTCGCGGAGACGATCAAAAGAGACGGGGTGCGCGGTTTCTACGGCGGTTTCCGGAGCGTGAGGCGCCGGAACGGTCGGGATGCACGTGTGACGGTGCGCTTCGGATCCCCTCGGCGCACGAAGAGCCGTCTGTTTCCGGCCGGGTGGAACAGGAGGCGACCGGTCGGCTTTCCATGGAACCAGAAGACGGCCTTCGCTCGGCGGCCGATCGGTCAACTCGCCCCAGGCTAGGGGCACTTGCTCCATGGAAACAGACGCAGGGCGGGCCGGTCGGTGTGCATCCACACCGGCCGGCCCGCCCGTTCGCCCGTCGCACGCGGCGACTGGGAGAGTCCGCTCAGAAGGTCAGCTTCCAGCTGTTGAGCTTGCCGGTGTCCTGCGCGACGGTGTCCTGGACGCGCAGCCTCCAGGTGCCATTGGCCGTCTCGCCGGAGGCGTTCACCGAGTAGGTGGTGCTGACGTTGTCCGCGGAGTCCGAGGAACTGGCCGCCTTCAGCGGGTAAACGGTTCCATCGGGCGCGACGAGGTCGATCACCAGGTCACCGCGGTAGGTGTGGGTGATGTCGACGCCGACCTGAAGGGTGGACGGGGCGTTGCCGGTGCGGCCGCTGACGGCAATCGAGGACTCGATCGCGGAACCGTTGTCCGGGATGGAGACCGCGGTCGTGCTGGAGTAGGTGGTGCCCGTGGAGCCGCCGGAGCCGCTCACCGCCTGCACTGTCTTGGCCGCGTCCGCCAGACCTGCGCCGCAGCCGCCGGAGCAGGCGCCGGGCAGGGCACGGGCGTTGCTCTTGATCGCCGCCTCGATCTGCGCCGGGGTCAGCGTGGAGTTCGCCGACTTCATCAGCGCGACCAGACCCGCGATGTGCGGGGTGGCCATGCTGGTCCCCTGGTAGTAGGCGTACGACTCGCTCGACGCGGTCTTGGCGCCGGAGTTGAGTGTGGACAGGATGCCGTTCGCGGTACCGGTGCTGGTCTGGCCGCCGGGTGCCGAGATGTCCACGAGGGAGCCGTAGTTGGAGTAGGACGCCTTCGCGCCGGTGCGGTTGGTCGCCGCCACCGAGATGACGTTGTTGCAGTTGCCCGGCGAGTGGTTGGCGACGTTGTCGCTCTCGTTGCCGGCGGCCACGACAACGGTCGTTCCGCGGTTCACGGCGGCGGTGATCGCGCTCTGCGTCGCCGAGGTGCACGCGCCGTCGCCGCCCAGGCTCATGTTGATGACCTTGGCGACGTTGGAGTTGGCGGGAACACCGGAAACCGTGCCGCCGGACGCCCAGGTGATGGCGTCGATGATGTCGGAGTCGTAACCGCCGCACTTGCCGAGCACCCGGACCGGGGAGATCTTCGCGCCGTACGCGATGCCCGCGACGCCCTTGCCGTTGTTCGTGACCGCGGCGATGGTGCCGGCCACATGGGTGCCGTGCCAGGAGGAGTTGCCGGCCGGTATGCCGGAGCCGCACTCATTGGCGTTGTACCAGTCGCCCGGGTCGGCCGGGTTGCTGTCGCGGCCGTCGCCGTCGACGGAGACCGCGGTGTCGCCGATGAAGTCGTAACCGCTCACGATGTTCGCGGCGAGATCGGTGTGTGCGACGTAACCGGTGTCGATGACGGCGACGGTGACGCCGGTGCCGGTCGAAGTGGTCCAGGCTCCGGGCACGTTCATGCCGGCGGTGGACTCGAAGAGGTCCCACTGCTTGGCGTACTCGGTGTCGTTCGGGTCCGCCTTCGGCTTGTTCAGCCGGTCCGGGACCACGTAGGCGACCTGCGGGTCGGCCTGGTACTGCGCGACGACGTCGGCGACGTCCGCCTTGGTGAGGTCGTCTCCCAGGTCGACCAGGGCGGCGCCGGTGCCGAGACGGCGCTGGAAGTCGACGTCCTCGCCGGCCTCCTTGCCCTTGGCGACGGCGTCGGCCTCGGCGGCCGGGTTCGAACTGGCCTCGGCGGCACCGGACTTGTAGCCGACGATGAGGCGCTCGGCCGGGGTGCCGGGCGCGGCCTCGGTCTGGGCGGCGGGGACGGCGGAGCCCTGGGAAACGGTTTCCTGGGCGGCGGCGACGGAGGCGGTCGACGCGGCGGTCAGCAGAGCGGCGGAGACCGCGGCGGCGGATATGAGCTTCCGTCTCAGGACGGGTGAGGTGCGCAAGGGCGTGCCTTTCGTGGCCGGCTCCGGACAGTGCGGAGCGGCGGTCGATTCGCTTCTGCGTCGAAGCGGCGGGGGGTGAATCGAAGAGCAGCGCTGAAGGCCGGCCAGACGCGGGCGCCGACCCCGTCGGGGTTACCTGTGGGTCGGCTGTGCTGGAACGATAGGCAAAGGATCAGTCATACGGATACAGGGGAAACCCTTGATCCGGCCGGAAACCCACCCTCGACGAGCAGGATCGGTCAGCACTCGCCCGTTTTGGACAGGCGGCGTGCGCCAGGTCGGACGTACAGCGGTGTCGCGGCGGTGTCACGGCGGTGCGCTGAACGCGCCGGGTCGGGTTCCCGTACTGACGACAGACCGTTACCGCGCCGGCCGAGGAGACGTCCCCGATGCCCCGCACGACCGCACACCGCACCGCAGCCCTGGCGGCCGCCGCCGTGAGCCCGCTCCTGCTGGCCCTGTGGGCCGCAGGACCGGCCCAGGCGCACGGCGCCCCGACGGATCCGACCAGCCGCGTGTACGCCTGCTCCCCCGAGGGCGGCGCCGCCGCCGAGTCCGCCGCCTGCCGGGCGGCCGTCGACGCCAACGGCACCTCCTTCGCCGCCTGGGACAACCTGCGGGTCGCGAACGTGAACGGCCGCGACCGGCAGACCGTCCCCGACGGAGAGTTGTGCAGCGGCGGTCTGGCCGCCTACAAGGGCCTCGACCTCGCCCGCGCCGACTGGCCGTCGACCCGGCTCTCCCCCGGCGGCACCCTGAAGATGACGTACGCGTCGACGATCCCGCACACCGGCACGTTCAAGCTGTATCTGACGAAGCCGGGGTACGACCCGTCGGAACCGCTTACCTGGGCTGATCTGCCGGAACGTCCGTTCGCCCAGATCAAGGACCCTGCGCTGACCGACGGCGCCTACCACCTCACGGCAAAACTCCCGGTCGACCGGACGGGACGTCAGCTGCTGTACACGATCTGGCAGAACACCAGCACGCCCGACACGTACTACTCGTGCTCGGACGTGGTGTTCCCGGAAGCGGTTTCGGAAAACAAGCCGGGAGGCGCGGCGGAGAGCACGCCGACGACGAAAGCACCTGTTTCGGCCACCTCCAAGGCGTCCACGAGCCCGACGCCGACCCCGGCATCGGCGTCCGTCAGCGCGTCGGCTTCGGCGGCCTCGGACGACGCGGCCGCCCAGGCCGCCGCGGCCACATCCGAAAGCTCCCCGGTGGCGTCCGCGACCGGGGCAGGCTCGGGGCCGTCCGCACCGATGCTGGCGAGCGGCGCCGCGGCGGTGTTGGCGCTCACCGGCGGCGCCGCACTGTTCGTGCGCCTGCGCCGACGCTGAACGTCGTACGTCCGCACGGGCGCACGCCTGCACGGCCGCTCCGCCGTCCCCATGCGGCGCGGCCGTGCAGACGTCAGCGATCCGCTGTCCGGACGACAGCGATCAGTCGACAGTCATCGGTCGACGGCGATCAGTTGACGGTGACGACCTCGCCCGCGCCGGTCACCGGGGCGTACTTGGCGGTGAAGTAGCCGGCCGCGGGGCAGAGGATCGAACCGGACGACCGGGCGAACGCCTGGTTGGCGAAGGCGATGCTGTTGTCGGCGTTGCTCGCCGTTCCGACCAGGCCGGAGGACTGGTAGACGCAGGTGACGCTGCCCAGCAGGGTGCGCAGTACGACCGTGGTCTGGACGGCGGAACCGGTCGGCGGGGTGACGGTGACCGTGCCGTCCGAGGCCACCGTGGTGGCCCACGGCAGGTTGTTGACGGTGATGCTGGTGACACCGGTGACGCCGACGACGTTCGAGGTGCAGCTGCTGAAGGTCTGCGCGGTGAGCGACTCGGTGGCGGTGCCGGGCGCGGTGGGGTTGTCGGTGACCGTGGCGGTGAACCCGGACGTGGCACAGGTGATGCCGGTGGTGCCGGTCGCGCTGTTGTACAGCGTTGCGGTGGTGCCGCTGGCCAGGGACGCGTTGAGGACGGTGCCGACGGCGACGTCGCCGCTGGCGGTCGTCAGGACCGCGCCGGCCGCGGAGGCCGGGCTGACGGCCGTGAGGGAGAGGGCTGCGACGGTGCCTGCGAGGGCGAGGAGGGTGCGGGGGCGGGTGCGCATGCGGTGCCTCTTTCTCAAGTGGGGTCTTGCAGAGGGGAGTTGGAATCCCTGGGGACTCAGGGGATTCAGGTATTCAGGGGATTCATGGGATGCAGGGGATCGGTGGATTCACGGGTCTCGAGGAGCCTCGAGGGGTCTCGAGTGGGTGACTCCTCGGGAGTTGCTCGGTACGAGCTGAACCAGCGGATCGCTTGTCGCGGCCTGGAGGGACGCGGGTGGGCGTCCGCCGCTGCCGGCCCGTGACGCCTTCTCCGTACGTGACGGACCGGCAACGGCAGCCTGCCGGTGAACCGGCCGAAGGCACTGGTGAGTGACTCCGGCCGGGGCCGGGCTGAAGGGGCGACCGGTCGTGGCCCGCGGGGGAAGCGGCCGTGCCGGTGCCATGGAGGGATCGAGCTCGGGACCGAGCGGCCCGTACTGGCTGAAATGGGTCCGGGAGCGCGGACAGTGCAGCCGCGCTGCGGATCCGGCGCCACGGATCCGGGCTGAGCCAGGAGAGTTGTAGACCTGCGCGTCAGTCAACGTCAAGGCCTAGAAAGGAAGTTGATGGTCCGACAGATATATGCAAGTGCTGGAGACGGGGGCGAGTGCGGGGCCGGCGGAACCTGCAGCCCACAGGCGGCACATAATGAACACTCTTTTTCCACATCTCCCTTGACCCGCCGATGTAACCATCGGTAACTTCCTCGGCGGCTACTGCTGCGTAACCTGAAAGTCCTTACGGCTTCCGGGAGTTGCGAGGAGGGTGCGCAGCAGCCGCTGTCCGCGCCAGGACAACGTGCCGCTGAAGCCCGACCCGCATCACTTAGCGCATGGGAGCAGACATGGCTTCGTCCTCGGACGTCACGTCGTCCGCAGACAACAACCCTGAAACCGGTTCCGCAGAGAGACGCGGCCAGGTCCGGCTGCGCCGGGCCGCCGTGATGGCGGTGCCCGCCACCTTCGTCGCCGCGACGCTCGCGGTCCTCACCGCACAGGGCGCCCTGGGAGTGCAGTTCGCGATCTCCGGGATGCCGTTCGTGGTCACCGCCGACCGACTCGACGGCGAAGGTTTCGCGCAGTTCGGCACGCTGGACCACATGATCGAGAACAGCCCCAACGAGGGTGACACCGGCGGCCAGGTCCTGGTCGTCACCTCGGTCGTGAAGAACGGCAAGATCACCAACATGTGCCAGAGCGTCGACCTCGGCGGCATCCAGCTCGTCCTCACCGCCGGCGGCGGGTCCACCCCGGTGAGCGTGAAGAACCTGGCGATCGACTCCGACGAGATCTCGGGCGACGCCGAGTTCAACAACATCGAGATCGGCCGGGACTCCAGCACCTTCGACAAGGTCCCGATCCAGGGCTCGCCGGGCGTCTACGGTCAGCAGGCCGACACGGTCGTCATCAAGAACCTGTACCAGCACAACTACGCGGCCACCGCCGCCGTGTTCAAGCTTCCCGGCCTGCACATGAGCTTCAAGAGCGAGGGCTGCCCGCAGTGACCTTCACCCAGTGGCGGGACGGCTTCCGGAAGTGGAGGGGCCAACGGCCCTTCGCGGGCGGCCTGCTGCTCGTCCTGGGCGGCGGCGAGATCCTGGTGACCATGAAGGCACCCCTTCCGGTCATCCTGCACGTCGGCATGCAGGGCCTGGCGGGCTACCTTCTGCCCACCCTGATGATGCTCTGCGGACTGCTGATCATCTTCAACCCGGCCCAACGGCTGTTCTACTCGATCATCGCCATCCTGCTCTCCCTGGGCACCTGGCTCACCTCGAACATCGGCGGCTTCGTCATCGGCCTCACGATGGGCGTCGTGGGCAGTTCCATCGCCTTCGGATGGTTGCCCGACCAGGAGCCGCGCAAGATCCGTCGTCAGCGGCGCAAACAGGCGCGGGCGACGGAGCGGAAGGCGGACGCAGTTCTGCAGGGCGGATCCCTGCCCGAGGCGGGGGGACCCGCCTGACTCGGGGCCGGGGCCACGCCCGGCACGGACGTACGTGAACGACACCGGCGGGGCCGGGACGACCTGCGCACAGCGGGCCGCTCCCGGCCCCGCCGATCTGTGCGCCGCAGGTCTGGGTGCCGCCCGCAGGTCTGGGTGCCTCAGGTCCGGTGCCTCAGAGCTGTGTGCCGCCGTTCTGTGTGCCGCCGGTCTCGATGCCGCTCCCTCACTCGAACAGGTGACTTGGGAACTTCTTTGCCTCCGCGAGGAGTTCAGCGAAAAGATCACTGCAATGGGTTCGACGTGAAGGAGCGACACCGCCATGGTGTTCAAACGGCTGCTCGGGGCTATCGGCATAGGCGGCCCCTCGGTGGACACGGTCCTCGACGGCGGGGCGGTGCTGCCCGGCGGAGCGCTGTCGGGGCAGGTCCACCTCCGGGGCGGCGGTGCGGCCGTGGAGATCGAGGAGATCGGCCTGGAGCTCGTCGCGCGCGTCGAGGCGGAGCACGAGGAGGGCGAGAGCGAGGGCGTCGTCGCCTTCGAGCGATACGTCGTGGGCGGCGGCTTCCGGCTGGGCGAGGACGAAGAGCGCAGGGTGCCGTTCACGGTCGCGGTGCCGTGGGAGACGCCGGTCACCGAGCTCTACGGTCAGCCGCTGGGCGTCGTCCTGGGCGTGCGCACCGAGCTCGTGGTGGCCGACGCCCGCGACCGCGGCGATCTCGACCCGCTCACGGTCCGTCCGCTGCCGGTGCAGGAGGCCGTCCTCGAAGCGCTCGGGCAGCTGGAGTTCGGCTTCCGCTCCGCCGACCTGGAGCACGGTCGCATCGGCGGCACGGGGCAACGGCTCCCCTTCTACCAGGAGATCGAGCTCACGCCTCCCGCGCGGTACGCGCACGCGGTGACCGAGATCGAGCTGACGTTCCTCGCCACACCGTCCGGCCTGGAGGTCGTGCTGGAGGCCGACAAGCGTGGCGGCCCGCTCACCCCCGGGCACGACGCCCTGACCCGCTTCACCGTGCGCCACGAGGACGTCGCCGTCCTCGACTGGAACAGCGAGGTCGACGGCTGGATACGCCGGCTGACCGAGCATCGCGAGGCCTACGGCGCTCAGGCGTACGTCCACGCCGGGCCGCACACCGACGGCGGATCCGGCCTGGGCACGGCCGTTGCCGCGGGCGCAGCGGGGCTGGCCGTGGGGGTCGTCGGCGGCATGGTCGCGGCCGAAGCGGTCGACGAGATCGGTGACTTCCTCGAAGGAGAGGAAGAGGAGGAAGAAGAGGCGGCAGAAGAGGAGCAAGAAGGGTGAGGAACGTGGGCGAGGACTGAGACGGGCCGGCCGACGTCGTCCGGGGCCTTCGGCGCGCGGTCGCGGAAGGCTCCCCGGTACGGGGCTTCCCTCCGCCGCAGGCACCTGCTTCTGGGCGGCCGCGGCGAAGAAATCCCATTCTCGGTTCAACCGACGTCCGACGGTGGGAGGTTGAGACACATGAGCAGCGATGAGACGGAAATCGACGGTCACAACGCCATCGACACCGGGACGGCGCACTCCGCACGGATCTACGACTACATCATCGGCGGCAAGGACCACTTCCCCGCGGACCGCGAGGCGGGCGACTCGATGGTGCGCGAGTGGCCCGCGCTCCCCGTCCACATGCGCGCCAACCGCGACTTCATGAACCGCGCGGTGCGCCACCTCGCCCAGGAGGCGGGGATACGTCAGTTCCTCGACATCGGCAGCGGCATTCCCACCTCCCCCAACATCCACGAGATCGTCCAGGCCGCGGCCCCCGACGCCAGGGTGGTCTACGTCGACAACGACCCGCTCGTGCTCGCCCTGTCCCGGGACCTGGTGCGCAGCACGCCCGAGGGCCGCACGGCGTACCTGAAGGCGGACATGCGCGACCCGGCGGGCATCCTGGCCGCGCCCGAGTTCCGCGACACCTTGGATCTGGACCGGCCCGTCGCCCTCACCGTCATCGCGATCGTCCACTTCCTGCTCGACGAGCACGACGCCGTCGGCATCGTCCGCCGCCTTCTCGATCCGCTGCCGTCGGGCAGCCACCTGGCCATGTCCATAGGCACCGCGGACTTCGCGCCCGAGGAAGTCGGTCGGGTCGCCCGTGAGTACGCGGCCCGTGGCCTGCCGATGCGGCTGCGCACCCACGCGCAGGCGGCGGAGTTCTTCACGGGGCTCGACCTCGTCGACCCCGGCATCGTCCAGGTCCACCACTGGCGCCCGGACGGCACAGGCACGGAGGTGCTCCGCGACGAGGACATCGCCATGTACGGGGCAGTGGCCCGCAAGCCTTGACCACTCCCCCCGGCCGCTCTCGATCCGCTCGGTACGCTCGATCCGCTCGGTACCCTCCCGGCACGCTCTGCGCACCCGTCGCACGCGCACCGCGGAGACCGTAGAGATTGACGATCAGTCAATTCACCTGCGGACATGTACCGCTCCGTCCCGGAGTCCGCGCTCCGGATCACAATGCGGGAGCAGCGCTTCACACCCGGTGGTTGCTCACTTGACTACCAGCGGTCACACACGGTTGGCTCCGAGCCAACGCATATCTCTCTCGCCGGTGCGCACCCCTCGTTCCGGCGGCGCTCGCCCCGTCCTCCTGCTCTGCCGCACAGCGAGGTGCAGCCCCCCATGAACACTCCCCTCCCCGCTCCAGCATCTCCCGCTTTCCCCACCTCTCCCACTTCTTTCGGATCCCTCGGGTCCGTGCGTCTCGCGGCCCTGGCCGCGGCCTGCTGTCTGCTCCTCGCCGGCTGCTCCGGCGGCACGTCGTCCGGCTCGGACGCGGACGGGGCGGGCCGGTCGGGCGACCGGATCAAGATCGCCCTGGTCACCCACGGCGCCGAGGGCGACGCCTTCTGGGAGCTGGTGCGCAAGGGCGCCGAGGCGGCGGCCGCCAAGGACGGCGTCGATCTGACCTACGCCAGCGACTCCGACGGCGCCGGACAGGCCGAGCTGGTGCGGGACGCGATCCGGGACCGGGTCGACGGCATCGCGGTGACGCTGGCCAAGCCGCAGGTCATGAAGGCTCCGGTGAGCGAGGCCAAGGCGGCCGGCATACCCGTGGTCGGCCTCAACTCCGGTATCGACGCCTGGCAGTCCGCGGGGCTCCTGGAGTTCTTCGGCCAGGACGAGAGCGTCGCGGGCCGTGCGGTCGGGGACAAACTCGACGGCCTCGGCGCGAAGCACGCCCTGTGCGTCATCCACGAGCAGGGCAACATCGGCCTGGAAGCGCGCTGCGCGGGCGTGAAGAAGACGTTCACCGGCGAGACGCAGATGCTCTACGTCGACGGAACGGACATGGACGCGATGACCACCGCCGTGCGGGCACGTCTCCAGCAGGACCCGGACATCGACGAAGTCATCGCCAACGGGGCCCAGTTCGCGCTCGCCGCGGTGAAGGCGGCGGGGCAGGCGAGCAGCAAGGCCAAGGTCGCCACCTTCGACCTCAACAAGGACCTGGTCGCGGCCGTCCGCAACGGCAAGGTGCAGTTCGCCGTGGACCAACAGCCGTATCTCCAGGGCTACCTGGCCGTGGACGCGCTCTGGCTCTACAAGACCAACGGCAACTTCAGCGGCGGCGGTGTGGCCCCCGTGCTGACCGGCCCGGCCTTCGTCACGAAGACGAACGTCGCCGAAGTCGCCCGCTTCGCCGCCGCCGGAACCCGTTGACCCGGAACCCGTTGACCAGGCTGCTCCCCCGCTCCCCGCTCCCCCGCTCTCCCGGCCCTCTCCCTCTCCCTCCCCCTCCCCCGCAGATCGCTCTAGGACGACTATGTCTCCACGGACAGGCGCCCGGCGCCGCCGTCTCGGCTCCATACGTCTCTCCCTGATCCTCCTCGCGCTGGTGCCCAGCGTCACGCTCACCGCCATGTGGGGTGTGACGACGACCCAGATGTTCACGGAGGGGCTTCGGCTGCGCGATCAGACCGAACTGAGCCGGTCGACCGGCGCGATGGGCACCGAGGCGACGCTCGCGCTGCAGCAGGAACGCAGTCTGTCGGCCGTCTGGCTGACCTCGCCCGACGGCTCCCGGGCCGCGCTGGAGGCGCAGCGCACGAAGACGGACGCGGCGGTCGCCAAACTGGTCGGCCGGGCGGACGACATCCAGCGGGCGCCCGCCCGCGTCAGGGAACGGCTCTACTCGGTCGTCGCCTCCGCGGGCAGCCTGGAGTACTACCGGGGCCAGGTGGACGACCCCACCGACATCACCGCCGCTCAGGCCCTGGACCAGTACACCTCCATCATCGACGACCAGATCCACGCCTTCCAGGAACTGTCCCAGGTCGACGACGGCGACCTCACCTCGCAGGCCGGCCCGCTCGTCGCCCTGGAGCACGCCGCCGAGCTGGTCTCCGAGGAGGACCTCACTCTCACCCTGGCCGGGCCTGAGGGGCGGATGGACGAGAAGGCGTGGTCCGAGTTCGCGCAGCTGGTGCACTCACGCCGCTGGCTGGTGCAGGACCAGATCGTGCCCTCGCTCACCGGTGTCGCCAAGACGCAGACCGAGAAGATCCTGACGAGCTACCAGTGGCAGATCCTGGAGTCCATCGAGGACAAGGTGCTCGCGGCCCGCGCGAAACCGAGCGAAACCGGTGACATCGTGTTGCCGGACGTGCAGAAACAGTGGCGCGCCGCACTCATCGACGTTTCCAACCAGTACTCGGCGCTGATCCGGCAGCAGACCACGGCACTGCTGCAGCGCAGCGCGGACGACGCGCGCGGTCTGCTGATCACGGCCGCCTCGCTCAGCGCCGGCGGTCTCGTCGCCCTGCTGGTGTGCGTCGGCATGTCCTGGCGGATCACCCGCTCGCTGTCTCGGCGGCTGCGCGGGCTGCGGATGGCGACGCTGAGCCTGGCGCACGAACGGCTCCCGGACGTGGTGGCCCGGCTGGACCGGGGCGAGACCGTCGACGTGGACGCGGAGACCCCGCCGCTGGACTACGGCAGCGACGAACTCGGGCAGGTCGCCAAGGCGTTCAACACCGCCCAGCGCACCGCCGTCCTCACCGCGGTCGAACTCGCCGACACCCGGCGCGGCTTCCAGAAGGTCATCCTGGGCATCGCCCGGCAGAGCCAGAACCTGGTCAACCTCCAGCTCAGCAAGCTCGACGCGCTGGAGCGCCGGCACCAGGACCCGGACGTCCTCAACGGTCTGTACGAACTGGACTCCACGGCAAGCCAGTTGCGCCGCTACGAGGAGAACCTCGTCATCATCAGCGGCGGGCGGCCGGGCCGCAGCTGGGCGGAGCCGGTGGCGCTGATCGACATCCTGCGCAGCGCCGTCGGGGAGGTCGCGGAGTACCGGCGGGTGGAGGTGCACACCGAGGAAGAGGTGTACATCGCGCCGCCCGCCGTGGCGGACGTCATCCATCTGCTCGCCGAGCTCATCGACAACGCGACCTCCTACTCGCCGGCGCCCGGTCCGGTCGGGGTGAGGGCCGCGCTGGTGGCGAGGGGCCTGGCGATCGAGGTCGAGGACCGCGGCCTCGGGATGTCCGAGGAGGACTACGTCTCGTTCAACGCCCAGTTGGCGGTCCCGCCCCAGTTCGACGTGGTCGCGCTCGCCGACGACCTGCGGCTGGGCATGTTCGTGATCGCCCGGCTCGCGACCCGGCACGGCATCGCCGTGACCCTGCGCTCCTCGCCGTACGGCGGGACCACGGCGATCGTGCTGGTCCCGGACGAGATCGTGGTCCGCGAGGCGCCGACCGCCGAAACCCCTGCGGCACAGCTCTCCCGCGGACCGCGAACCGCCGGCCCCCGCACGCCGGAGACAGCCCTCCCGTCACCGGAACCGAACACTCCTGGCGCACCTGGCACATCTGGCACATCTGGCACACCGGACGCGGTGCGGGGGGCCTCGGGCTCCGGCGAGGCGGAGGACATATCCGGTCCGGAGCGGGAGCCCGGCAGCACCGGCCCGGAGCGGGAGCCCGGCAGCTCCGGTCCCGAGCAGGAACACTCGTCCCGCCCGGCGCAGAAGGCCGCCTCCGCCCCGGATTTCGACCCACCCGCCCCGCCGCCCTCCGACTCGCCCTCCAACGGCGAGCGGACGTCCGACACCGCACCCGCCCCATCACCCGCCGCGGCAAGCGGGGCGGCGGCACGCGGTGCGGCGTCGCCCCAGGCCACCGGCGCGCCGACCGCCCGCCGCGACGGCCTCGTCCCGCTCCCCCGCCGAATCCCCCAGACCAGCCTCGCCACCGAGTTGCGCGAGGACTCAACGTCCGCCGCTTCCGCCGCGTCCGTCGAGGAAGACGGTTACCCCGACGACTTCACCGCAGAGCGCGCCGCCTCTTCCCTCGGCGGTTTCCAGCGCGGCACGCTGCGGGCACACGCCGACGCCGACGAGCCGGAGCCCTGCCCGCAGGACGCGACCGCCGAGGACGACGTCCCCGGCCCGCCGGTCGCCGCCGCAGGCCTCCCCCAGACCCCGACACCGCCCGCCGACCGCTCATGAAGGACACCGCGATGACACACTCCGTCCCTGGCACGAACTCCCAGCTCGACCAGCTGCTCACCGGTCTCGTGGACCGGGTCGCCGACGTGAACCAGGCCGTCGTGCTCTCCGAGGACGGGTTGGTGGTCAGCAAGTCCACCGGTTTCCTGCGTGAGGACGCCGAGCGGCTGGCGGCGACGGCGTCCGGCCTGATGAGTCTCAGCAAGGGCGTGAGCATGGATTTCCGCGGCGGCCCGGTGCGCCAGGCACTCATCGAGATGGCCAACACCTATCTGATCCTGACGTCGGCCGGCCCGGGGGCCCATCTCGTCGTGCTGGCCGGTAAGAACGCCGACGTCGGCGTGGTGGCGTACCAGATGAACATGCTGGTGAAGAAGATCGGCGAGCACCTCAGTGCGGCGCCGCGGGCCCATGTCGGTCCCGCCGTCCGCACCAACGGCGGGTGAGGTGAGCGGAGGCGACGAAGCGGGCCGACTCGTCCGGCCGTTCACTCTCACCGGTGGGCGGACCCGGCCCAGCCGCGCCGACTTCACGCTCATCACGACGGTCACCGCGGTCGACCCGCCGCCCGAGCGGGCCGCCCGGCCGCAGCCGGAACACGCCCGGATCCTGCGGCTGTGCGCCCGGCCGGTCGCGGTGGCGGAACTCGCGGCCCATCTCGACCTGCCGGTCAGCGTGGTCGTCATCATGCTCTGCGATCTGCTGGAGGCGGGCCTGATCACGGCCCGGCCGCCGCGTCCCGTCACCGGCACCCCGGACCTGGACCTGTTGCAGAAAGTGAGGGACGGCCTTGGCCAGATCTGATCCCGCCGTTTCCGACACCGTTTCCACTGCCGCTTCCGAAACCGCTTCCGAAACCGCTTCCACAGCCATCTCCGACGCCGGCTCCGACGGCGCTTCCGAAACCGCTTCCGACACCGTTTCCGCCGCCGACTCGGCAGCGGCGCCCGACGCGGTGAAGATCCTCATCGCCGGCGGTTTCGGCGTCGGCAAGACCACCATGGTCGGCGCGGTCAGCGAGATCGCGCCGTTGCGCACGGAGGAGCCGCTGACCGTCGCCGGGCTGGACGTCGACGACCTGAAGGGCATCGAGGAGAAACGGTCCACGACCGTGGCCCTCGACTTCGGGCGGATCACGATCGGCGCCGACCTGGTGCTGTATCTCTTCGGCACGCCCGGCCAGCAGCGGTTCTGGTTCATGTGGAACGACCTGGCGATCGGCGCGCTCGGGGCGGTGGTCCTCATCGACGTGCGCAGGCCGGAGTCCAGCTTCGCCGCGATCGACTTCTTCGAACGCCGGGGCATCCCCTTCGTCGTGGCCGTAAACGGTTTCGACGGACTGCATCCCTATCCCACGGAGGAGATCAGGGAGTCGCTGGCGCTGCCGGAGCACATTCCGGTGCTGCTGTGCGACGCGCGGGAGCGGGAGTCGAGCCGGGACGTACTGATCGCCCTGATCGACCGGCTGATCGACGACGTCACACCGCCTCGACCGAGCCCGACGCACTGATCCCACGCCGCCCGCCGCCTGACCACCCTCACCACTCTCACCGCCCCCAACGCCCTCACCGCTTGGCTGCGCGCCTGGTGCCGCCGGGGTAGACCGAGCGCGACCCGTCAACGGCGCCCGCGGGCGTTGAGTCGGGCGGCCTGGCGCGTCAGGTGGTCGCGCTCGGCGAGGTTGGGTGCCTTGTGGGCCGCCTCGGCGTACAGCCGTGCCGCCGTCGCCAGGTCGCCGTCGCGCTCGTGGAGGTATGCCGCCACCGCGGCGTGGCGAGGCAGTGCGGTGTCCAGCGCGGCGAGCTCCGCCAGGCCGGCGCGCGGTCCGTCGGCCTCCCCGACCGCGACCGCGCGGTTGAGCCGGACGACCGGGCTGTCGGTCAGGCGCGTGAGCTCGTCGTACCACTCGACGATCTGCACCCAGTCGGTCTCCTCGGCGGTGGGCGCGTCGGCGTGGAGGGCGGCGATGGCGGCCTGCGCCTGGAACTCGCCCAGCCGGTCGCGGGCCAGCGCCGCCTGGAGGATCCCGACGCCCTCGGCGATCGACGCCGTGTCCCATCGTCCGCGGTCCTGCTCGGCGAGCGGCACCAGGCTGCCGTCGGGTGCGGTCCGGGCGGCGCGCCGGGCGTGGTGGAGCAGCATGAGGGCGAGCAGCCCGGCCACCTCGGGGTGGTCGATCGCGGCCGCGAGCTGCCGGGTGAGCCGGATGGCCTCGGCGGCGAGGTCGACGTCGCCGGAGTAGCCCTCGTTGAAGACGAGGTAGAGGACGCGCAGCACGGTGGCGACGTCGCCGGGCTGGTCGAACCGGACGTCGGAGACGGTGCGCTTGGCCCGGCTGATGCGTTGCGCCATGGTCGCCTCGGGCACCAGGTAGGCCTGGGCGATCTGGCGGGTGGTGAGGCCGCCGACGGCGCGCAGGGTGAGCGCGACCGCGGACGCCGGGGTCAGCGACGGGTGGGCGCACAGGAAGTAGAGCTGGAGCGTGTCGTCCGCCTCGGGCGCGGTCCCGGGCGCGGGTTCCTCGTCGACGAGGTCCTCCCGCCGGCGGCGGGCGGCGTCCGCCCGCCGCGCGTCGAGGAACTTGTGCCAGGCGACGGTGACCAGCCAGCCCTTCGCATCCCGCGGAGGGTCGGCCGGCCAGACGCGGACCGCCTGGAGCAGGGCGTCCTGCACGGCGTCCTCGGCCGCCGCGAAGTCGGCCCCGCGGTGGACGAGGATCGCGAGCACACCGGGGGTGAGGCTGCGCAGCAGTGCCTCGTCCATGGCTGGGATCACTCCGTGACGGTGGGCGGCTCGGTCAGGAAGGGGCGCAGCTCCAGCCACTCGTGGATGGGTTCCCCGCCCGCTCCCGGGGCGGCGGACAGCTCTCCGGCCAGTTCGAGGGCGCGCTCGTAGGTGTCGACGTCGATGACCATCCACCCGGCGATGAGGTCCTTGGTCTCGGCGAACGGGCCGTCGGTGACCGGCGGGCGGCCCTCGCCGTCGTACCGGACGAACGTGCCGCCGGGGGCGAGCGCCTGGCCGTCGACGAACTCGCCGGTCCCTTCGAGCCGGGTCGCGAAGTCGCGCATGTACTGCACGTGGGCCGAGATCTCCTCCGGCGTCCACTTCTCCATCGGCACGTCGTTGACCGCCGCCGGGGCGCCACGGTAGTGCTTGAGCAGCAGGTACTTGGCCATCGTGTCTCTCCTCGCTGGTGCGACCCCTTGTGGTCGCGTTCATGGCAGGGACGGAGCCGGTCACGGGTTCTCGACATCGCCGTGCGATTTTTTTCTTTCCGTTTCCAACGATCGGCGTCGGGAGCGGGTGCGCAAGGCGACAGGGCCGTCCACCTGCGCGCCGAGGTTCGCGACAGAAGGAAACTCTCGGAACACGAGAGCAGGCGACCTTCAGCACCTGTCAGCGGGCCCCGGCGGCTCGCAGCACGGAAACGGTTTCCGGATGTGGTCCCGCGGTCGCCCATTCGAGGGGTGTCCGCCCGGTGCCGTGGTCCTCGCGGAGGTTGGGGTCGGCACCGTGGGCGAGGAGAGTGCGGACCGTCTCGGTGGAGCCCCAACAGGCCGCCGCGCACAGGGGCGTTCCCTCGGCGCCGACTCCCGCGCTCTCGGCGTCCGGCGGCGCACCGGCCTCGAGCAGTACGCGTGCCATGTCGGCGGCGCCCTGAACGCTCGCCGCGTACAGCGGAGTCGTGCCGTCGGCATCGGCTGCGGCCGGATCGGCGCCGGCCCGAAGCAACAGCTCGACCTCGGCGGCTTCCTCGCACATCACCGCCGCCACCAGACGCTCCGTCAGTTTCTTCTGGCGTTTCTTCTGCCGTCTCCTGTTCACGGACGCCGAGACTAGGCCCTGCCGAGCGGCGAAGGCGTCAGGTTTTCCGTCGGACCGTCCGTCGGACTCTCGTCCGGACTCCCCGTCGGACTCCCCGTCGGACTTTCCGTCGGACTCCCCGTCGACTTTCCGTCGGGCTCTCTGGCGGGCTCTCCGTCGGGTGTTCCATCGGCCACGCACAGACACAGGGCGGAAAACCGCCAAGCGTGTCGCAGTGATTGACCTGTTCCACTCCCGCCCCTACCTTCTGACCGACTCGCCGAACCTAGTTCGAGATTTCGAACCTCTCATGCACTCGAACGATCGGTCGGCGTCAATGGGCCCCGCATCCCCTGGAGCGCACATGACCCCGAACCCCTCCCGTCGCCTCTTCCTCGGAGCGGCCGCTTCCGTCCCCGCGGCTCTCACCCTCGGCGTCCCTGCGGCCCACGCGGCCGACTCCGCGTACGTGATGAGCTACTTCACCGAGTCGACGAGCCTCGGCCTCGGCACCGACTACGGCCTCCACCTCGCCGTGAGCACGGACGGTCTGCGCTGGATGCCGCTGAACCAGAACAACCCGGTCGTCACGCCGACCGAGGGCGCGCTGGGGCTGCGCGACCCGTTCATCCTGCGCAAGCAGGACGGCACCTTCGTGGTGCTCGCCACCGACCTCAAGGGCACCGACTGGAGTTACGTCAGTCAGTACGTCCATGTGTGGAACTCGACCGACCTGCGCACCTTCACCGGATACCACCGGCTGAAGCTGCACGAGCTGAACACCCACAGCTGGGCGCCGGAGGCGTTCTGGGACGCGGGGCGCGGGCAGTACGCGCTCATCTACTCCGCCGTCGACGACAGCGGCCACAACGTGCTGATGGTCAACTACACCACCGACTTCGTCACGGCCTCAGCGCCCCAGGTCTTCTTCGACCCCGGGTACGACGTGATCGACGGCGACATGGCCGTGGGCGTGAACGGCGTGAACTACCTCTACTTCAAGAAGGACCAGACGCTGGTGGGCGCGCGGTCCGCCTCCCTCGACCCGGGCAGCTTCACGGTCTTCAACACGGGCGTCGCGCACGGGGGCACCGAGGCGCCGACCCTGGTCAAGTCCCTCACGTCCGGAAACTGGTGGCTCTGGGGTGACACGTACACCCCCAACGGCGTGTTCTACGCCTGGCAGTCCACGGACCTGTCGGCGGGCACCTGGACGGCTCTCGACCAGAAGACCTACACCCAGCCGGTCAACTCCAAGCACTGCGGCATCACGACGATCACCAGCACCCAGTACAGCAACCTCGTCGCGCACTGGGGCGCTCCGGCCTGGAACCGACTCAAGTCCTACAACTACCCGGACCGTTACGTCCGCCACTCCGACTACGTCGGCCGCATCGACACGTACCCCTTCGACCTGTACACGGACTCGCAGTGGAAGCTCGTGCCCGGCCTGGCCGACAGCTCCGGGGTCTCCTTCCAGTCGGTGAACTACCCGACCCGCTACCTGCGGCACTACAACTACCAGGTCCGACTCGACGTCAACGACGGCACGTCGACGTTCGCCGGGGACGCGACCTTCTCCCGGACGGCGGGCCTGGCGGACGCCGGCTGGTCGTCGTTCCGCTCGTACAACAACCCGACCCGCTACCTCCGGCACTCGAACTACGTGCTGCGCATCGACCCGATCTCGACGGCCACGGAGCAGCAGGACGCGACGTTCTACGTGGGCTACTGACTCGCGCGGGCCCGGCGGACGGGGAGCAGCGCGCCGGCGGTCCGCGAGGATCGGACGGCCCCCTCGCGGACCAGCGAGTCCACAACAGGGCCCGAACAAGGCCCGAACAAGGCCGCACCGTCGGTGAGCGATCGGCTCGCCGACGGTGCGGGTGGTTCCATGCAGGACGATCCGGGCGCCCACGCGGTGCGGGGTGACCCGGTCCGGTCCGTTTGCTGTTGTGTCCGGCAGTCCAGTGGTCCGGCGACGCCGACAGTGTGAGCAGCGCGAGCAGTGACAGCACTGACAGCAGTGCCGGCGCCGCGGGGAGGCTCAGCCCAGGCCGGCCGACTTCAGCCAGGCCTTGGCGACGTCCAGCGGGTCCTTGCTCTCCAACTGCACCTGGGAGTCCAGGTCGAGCAGGGTCTTCGTGTCGAGCTTGGCGGAGACGGCGTTGAGCGCGTCGATGCCCTCCTGGGAGAGCCCGCTCTTGTAGACGAGGGGAGTCACGTTCGCGAATCCGAAGAGGTTCTCCGGGTCCTGGAGGACGACGAACTTCTCCTTGGTGATCGTCGGGTCCGTCGTGAAGAGGTCCGCGGCCTGCACGGTGTTCTGCTTCAGCGCCGCCTGGGTCAGCGGACCGCCCGCGTCGAGCGCCTTGAAGGACTTGAACTTCAGCCCGTAGACCGCCTCCAGGCCGACCATGCCCTGCTGACGGGTCTGGAACTCGGGCGAACCGCCCAGCACCAGCTCCGGGGCGACGTCCTTGAGGTCGGCCAGCGTGGACGCCGCGGTGAGGTTGTACTTCTTCGCGGTCTCCGCGTTGAGCGTGACGGAGTCCTTGTCCTCGGCGGGCGACGACTCCAGCAGCGTCAGCTTGGAGTCGAGCTTGGCCTTCGCCGCGGCGTTCACGGTCTCGAGCGACTTCTGCTCGGCCTTCGCGTCGAGGTAGGCCAGCAACGAGCCGTTGTACTCCGGGAGAACAGTGATGGAACCGTTCTTGAGCAGGCCGTACGTGGTCTCACGGCTGCCGATGTTGGGCTTGTAGGACACCTTGATGCCCTTGGCCTTCAGAGCCTCGCCGTAGATGTCGGCGAGCAGGATGCTTTCGGCGAAGTTGTTGGAGCCGACGACGACGGTGTCGCCCGCCGCCTTGTCGCCGGCCAGCGGATCGGAGGTGTCGTCGGACGAGGAGGAGCATCCCGCCAGCAGGACCGTCATCGCGGCGAGGGCGACGGCCGCTGCACCGGGGTGGTTCCTGAGGGACCTGCTGCTGTGGGCGTTGGAAGTCACGGTTCCCGTTCCGGGCTGGGGAGTCGATAAAATTTCAAACACTGTGGCCTGATCCAATCCAGCCGCTTCTCGGTCAGTCAAGGGTGGCAGGATTACCGATTGGCCTCGATCCGTGATCACTTGTGTGCGGATCGGGAGACCCCCTGTGTACCCCTCCGAAGGCCCCCACCAGGCCCTCGTATGCCGCTTCGTAATCGATTCTTGACGTAGGGCGACGCGCTCGACCGTTCGAATAGGCGATAGTGTCGCCGGAGTTGGCGTCCGCCACAGCAGTCGGCGTCGGCCACGGTTGTGCACGGGGGCCACTCCGGTGTCAGTGAGTTTCGGACACTTGCATGCAGGAAACAGGCAGGAAACAGCACGCATGCAACACCCCCTTGCACGCCTGCAACACCCCTTTGAAGGAGGCCCGGTGTCCACGAAAGAGGTGGACGCGCCCGCCCGGTCGGCACCCTCGGCGCCGTCGTCCGTGCGTCGGAGTCTGCGAAGTTTCGCCGACCGGTGGCCCTTCCAGCGCAAGTTGAACGTACTCGTCGGTATCCCGCTCGCGGTGATCGCCCTGCTGCTGACGTATCTCATCGTCGACCTGGTGCAGGAGTCCAACCGCGCGGAGGACACCGCACGACTGGTGCGGGACAGCACCCAGGTGGCCCGACTCGTCTCCCAACTGCAGAACGAACACCAGCAGGCCATCCTGCTCTCCGTGCGGTACGAGGCGTCGCTCGACGGCGGCGCCCCCTCGACCGACGCCTACCGCCAGGCGCAGGTCGCCGTGGACGCCCAGGTCAGGAAGGTGGCCAGTACCTTCGGCGACCGGCTGCCGGACACCGAGGCACAGGCGCTGCGGGAGATCGAGGGCCTGAACGGGCTGCGCGGCACCGTCGAGCAGGGCTATCTGCCCGCCGACAACATCGACCCCGCGTACTCCGGCGCCGCCAACGGCCTCATCGACGGCCTGGGCCTGGACCGCAACTCCGCGCTGGCCGCCACCTTCACCGGCAACCTGCTCGACTCGCTGCTGCGCGCCGACGCCGCCCACGGCGCCTATGAGACCGGCGTGTTCTCCGCCCGCACCGGCGACAGCAGCGCGCTCATCGAGTTCACCGGCGCGGTCGGCTCGTACGAGCTGTACACCTACCAGGCCCAGCGGTTCGCCCGGTTCGCGACCTCCGCGCAGGCCGAGAAGCTCGGCGACATCGAGCACAACCCCGCGCAGGCCGCCATCAGCCGGCACTTCGCCGAACTGGCCGTCGACCCCAGCACCTTGCAGGCCGAGTCGACGGCCGACATCCGCAGAGCGTTCCGGACGTCCATCGCCTCCTACCCCGACTACAGCGCGCAGGCCGGCACCCGGCTGCAGATCACCACCACGCTCATCGACGAGATCGCCGACCGCGCCGACGACGCCTCGGTCAGCGCCCAGTGGCGCGTGGGCGTGCTGCTGAACCTGACTCTGATCGGCTTCGCGCTCTGGATCGCCCTCTCCATCCTGGTCCGCCGCTCCGTGATTCGTCCGGTGCTGGCACTGACCGGCGCCGCCCAGGAGGTCGCGGACGTCGCCGGCCGCGAGCTGGCCCGGGTCGCCGACGACGACGCCGAGGAGTCCGGCCCCCCGCAGCTGCGCGAACTCCCGGTCACCGCGGACGACGAGATCGGCGAACTCGCCGAGGCCTTCAACAACGTGCAGACCACCGCGGCCGCGCTGCTGGAGCGCCAGGTGCTCAGCCGGCGCAACGTCGCCGAGATGTTCGGCAACGTCGGCCGCCGCGTCAGCAATCTGACGACTCGTCAGCTTGCGTTGATCGACGCGGTGGAGCGCGGCGAGACCGACCCGGCGCTGCTCGAACGCCTCTACTCCATCGACCACATCGCGGTCCGCCTGCGTCGCAACGCCGACAGCCTGATGCTGCTGGCCGGCATCCGCGAGACCGTCCTGGACGGCGGTCCGACCGCCCTCACCAACGTCGTACGCGCCGCGCTGGGCCAGATCGAAGGCTTCCAGCGGGTGCAGCTGCGGGCGTCGACCGAGACCATGGTGGAGCCCGACATCATCGGCGACCTGACGCTGATGATCGCCGAACTCCTCGAGAACGCCGTGGCGTTCTCGCCCGAGGGCAGCCCCGTCGAGGTGGTCGTCGGCACCGACGCCGAGGGCGCGTCGATCACCGTCTCCGACCACGGCCTGGGCATGAGCGTCGAGCGCCTCGCCGAGGAGAACGCGCGTCTGGTGCGCCGCGAACGTCTCGACCTCGTCCCGACGAGGGTGCTCGGCCTGTTCGTGGTCGGCGCGCTCGCCCGTCGCTGGGACGTCGACGTCACGCTGTCGCGCACCCCGGGCGGCGGTGTGACGGCCGAGGTGCTCATCCCGTCGACCCTGCTCCTGACGATGAGCGAGGTCGGCCCGGCGGGCAAGCCCGCCCCCCTCGCCCCGCCGTCCTCCCTCTCCTCCCCGGCCTCCGCCGCGCTCGCCGCCCCGTCGGCGCCCGCGGCCGGCCCCTCCCCCTCCGCCTCGGTCCCGTCCTGGGCCACCAGCGAGGACGACCCGAGCTCGCTCCCCCGCAGAGTGCCCCGCCGCGACCCGGCCCCCGCCGACCACGAGACCGAGCCCTCCCTCATCCCGACGGCCACGGCCGACGACCCGACGACCGACTCGGCCACGATCCACTCCGCTACGGCCCACTCCGCGACGGCCCACTCGGCCACGACGGACTTCGCCGCGGCCGGGGCCGGCACTTCGACCCGTACGACGAAGTCCGAGGCCCGTACGCACGCGGCCGGACCAGGCATCCCGGCCCCCCGCACGGCGGAACCGACGCCGCACACGCGCGTGGAGGAAGGCCCCGAGGCGACCACCCGTACGCCCGAGCCGACAGGCCGCCCCGGACTCCCCACCCGCAGGTCGGAACCGGTCGCGGCAGACGGCGCCGACCGCGCCGACCGCCCCGAGCCCTCCGCCGCGCCGTCACCGCTCGACGGCGACTCCGACGGCGACGGCCCCCGTCCCCTCCGTCGACGCGTCCGCGGCGCCACGCTGCGGACGACCGCCGACGCGGCCGCCCAGCAGGCGGCACGGCAGGCTGTCCGCCCCGCCGACGCGGACGCCGTCCGCAGTGCGCTGGACGAGTTCGAGGCCGCCGTGGCCCGCGCGCACCGCGACACCGTTGGGGACACGGGTGAACACCCGCGCCTCGCCGACGGCCCCACCGACGGCCTCTCCGAAGGCCCCCTCGCTCGCCGGAACGACCGCCGGCGCGACCACCGTCCCGACGAGCACCCCGACCGGGCCGAGCGGACGGAGCGGACACAGCCGTCCGAATCGTCGTCCGAGCGGACCGACCTGATCACCGATCCGATCACCGTCCGGGACACCACGCACCACCAGAACCACCTTCCGGAAGGAGCCGAGCAGTGAGCACGTCGACAGGTGAGACTCCCGCCGGAGACGCCCAGCCGACCGATCTGCGGGCCGCCGCAGCGGACTTTTCCTGGCTGCTCAACCGTTTCGCGATCGAGACCGCAGGCGTCGTGGACGCCATCGCGGTGTCCTCCGACGGGCTGCTGATCGCCGTGTCGGAGCTGCGCGAGCACGCCGACTCCGAACGGCTGGCCGCGATCGTCTCCGGCATGACCAGCCTGGCCGCCGGCGCCTCCGGCAACTACGGCCTGGGCGGACTGAACAAGGTCATCATCGATCTGGAGGGCGGTCATGTGCTGGTCTCCGCGATCGGCAGCGGCGCCGTGCTCGGCGTGGTCACCGACAAGGAGGCCAAGCTGGGCAACATCGCCTACGAGATGACGGTGTTCGCCAACCGCGCCGGCAGCGCGCTCAACCCACAGGTCGTCCTGGAACTCAAGAACAGCGTCGGCGCCACGCGTACGCGTTGACGCGTGCAACCGTAGAGAAAGCGATTTCCGATGGCGGACGGCCGTACCCCGCGCGGGGCAGGCGAGGACGGCGTCGCCCCCGTCGGCCCCGCGCCCGCGGTCCGGCCGTTCCTGGTCACCGCCGGCCGGGTGGCGGGCGGCGCCGGCGAGGCGTCGTCCGGCCGGACGATGCCCGTGGAAACCCAGTTGGTGGCCACCGCCGACGGGCTCGGCGCGCTCGGCCGGCTCTCCTTCGAACAGCACGACATCGTCGCCGCCTGCCGCGTGCCGCAGTCCATCGCGGAGATCGCGGCCAGGCTGCGGCTGCACCTGAACGTGGTGCGCGTTCTCGCCGAGGACCTGCGGTCGGCGGGACAGCTGTCGGTGCACGTGCCCGACTCCGGCGTCACCCACGACGCATCCGTTCTGCGCAGGGTTATCGATGGCCTGCGGGCCATCCCCGACTCCCGGGGGGTACTCCGTGACACCGACTGAACCGCTGGTCCGCACCTCGGCCGGGCAGGCCGCCGTACGGCCGCCGCTGCCGGTGAAACTGGTGGTCGCGGGCGGCTTCGGCGTGGGCAAGACCACCGCCGTCGGCTCGATCTCCGAGATCGAGCCGCTGACCACCGAAGCGGCCATCACCGAGGTCGCGGCCGGGGTGGACGACCTCAGCCACACCCCGCGCAAGACCACCACCACGGTCGCGATGGACTTCGGCTGCATCACCATCGACCCCACCCTGAAGCTGTACCTGTTCGGCACCCCCGGACAGGAGCGGTTCGGTTTCATGTGGGACGACATCGTGGAGGGCGCGATCGGCGGACTCGTCATCGTCGACACCCGCCGTCTCGACGACTGCTACGCCGCCGTCGACTACTTCGAGCACAAGCAGATCCCGTTCGCCGTTGCGGTAAACGCTTTCGACGGCCATGTCGCGCACACGCTGGACGAGGTCCGCTGGGCCCTCGACGTGTCGGACGGCGTCCCGCTCCTGGTCTTCGACGCCCGCGAGCGCGGCTCGGTACGGGACGCCCTGCTCGTCGTGCTGGAACAGGCGCTGGCCCGCTCGGAGGGCTGAGGAACGGGCGCAGGGGTGCGCTCAGGTGCGGCTCGGACCCACTCGGGTACGGAGGGGCAACGGCCTCCCCCGCACCCGAGTCGTCCGTTCATCGTCGACCACGGCCCCGGCAAGATCGAGACGCTCGGGAGGGCACTGCACTCCTGTTTCGGTAACCGGTTGCCGGCCCAGACCCTGAGCGGGGTCGCCGCGCTCTCCCTGCCCGGGATGCTGTTCGAGGTCGACGCGGTCGCCGTCCGGCCTACGCCTCGGGGCCCGGCCCTGTCGCCGTCCCTCGGTTGAGCGACCGGGCCAGCACGGCCGCGCCGACGGGTACCGCGACGAGACTGCCGACGAGGATGCCGATGCCGGCGTCGTCCAGCCCCGGAAAGGCCCAGTTCACCGCTGCGGCGCCCAGCAGGGTCGTCGTGGCCAGCGCCAGGAGGGCGGCCACGACCGCGCGCCGACGCCGGGGCCCCGCGCGGTAGGCGTCCGCCGCGGGCTGGACGGCGAACCCGGCCGCCATCAGAAAGACGAGACCGGGGTCGGGCAGCCGGCCGAACAGCCACATGACCAGGGTGACGACCCCGGCGAACGCGAGGCCGACGAGTTCCATCTCGACGGTGGACACCACCACGTCCCTCGGACGGTGCGGCGCCGGGCGGTTCCCGCTGTCCTCCTCGTCGGCCACGTCGGCAGAGTAGCCGACGACACGGCGAATGCCCCCTGGTGCGGGCTCAGTTGCTCCTGCGCACCCCCGGCGACACCGTCAGCTTCGTCGCCGCCCAGAACAGCGCGAGCGTGGCGAGGGCCAGGCCGGCGACCAGGGTGGCGCCGCCCACGACCTTCTCGTAGTCGTGCTGGTAGAGGCCGTCGACGATGTAGCGGCCGAGGCCGCCGAGGCTGACGTACGCGGCGATGGTGGCCGTGGAGACGATCTGGATGGCCGCCGAGCGCAGCCCGCCGAGGACGATCGGGAGCGCGACGGGCAGTTCGACGCGCAGCAGGATGTCGGACTCGCGCATGCCCATGCCGCGAGCGGCGTCCACCGGGGAGGGATCGACGGAGCGCATCGCCTCGTAGGTGGTGACCAGGATCGGCGGGACGGCGAGGACGACCAGCGGGATCATCACGGGCAGCATGCCGAACCCGAGCACGATGGTCGTGACGACGAGCAGACCGAAGGTGGGCAGCGCCCTGCCCGCGGTGGCGACGAGGGAGAGGACGTTTCCGCCCCGCCCGTAGTGACCGGTGACCAGGCCGATCGGCAGTCCGATCATCGCCGCGAGGGCGAGCGCCTCCAAGGAGTACTGCACGTGTTCCCACAGTCGGGTGGGGATTCCGTCGTAACCCTGCCAGTGCGCGCTGTCATTGAAGAAAGCGTTTACGAAATTGAGTACGTTCACCGGGCTGCGTCCTCCAGGGCGGGCACGGCCGGATCGGGCCGCCGGCCCCCGGCGGGCTTGGACTTTCCGCCGCCCGCTCCACGTTTTCCGTCCTTGCCGCTCTTGCCGCCGTTGCCGCTCTTGCCGCCCGTTCCGCTCGGCATCCAGGGGGTGAGCAGGATGCGGAGGCCGACCAGCGCGGCGTCCGCCAGGACCGCCAGAGCGGCGCTGGTGATCACGGAGTTCCAGGCGAGTTCCGGCCGGTTGTAGATCTGCGCGTCGTGCAGCAGGTTGCCGAGCGCGCCCTGGTTGCCGATGAGCATGCCGACGCTGACGAGGCTGATGCTGGACACGGTGGCCACCCGCAGACCGGCGATGATGGCGGGCACCGCGATCGGCAACTGGACCTGGAGGTAACGGCGTACGGGACCGAAGCCCATGGCGGTCGCGGCGGCCAGGGTCTCCTGCGGCACCGAGCGGACGCCGTCGACGATCGCCGGGACCAGCACGACCAGGGTGTAGATCGTGAGCGGGATCATCACCGTCAGTTCGGTCTGGCCGGTGTAGTCGATGAGGACGACGAAGAAGGCCAGGGACGGGATGGCGTAGAGCACGGTCGTCACCCAGAGCACGGGCGGATACAGCCAGCGCAGCCGCACGCACAGCTGGGCCAGCGGGAGCGCGAGCAGCAGCCCGCCGAGCACCGGCAGCAGGGCCTCGCGCAGATGCAGCCCGACCAGACCGAGCCAGTCGTGCTGGAGGTCGCTGGGGATGTCGAAGAAGCGGTTCACCGGGCGACCTTCTGGGCGGTCTTCCCGCCGGCCTGCTGTTCCTCACGGCCTGCCGCGTGGGCGCCCCGGATGGCCTCGCCGATGGCCGCCTGCGAGACGACTCCGGCGGCCCGTCCCTCGGCGTCCACGGCCACCGCCCAGCCGGTGGGCGACAGCACGGCGCAGTCGAGGGCGGCCCGCAGCGAGTCCTGCCCGGCGACGAACGGCCGCCCGTACGGCAGCAGTCGGTCGACGTCGACCCGTCCGGCCGTGAGCTCACCGGGCTCGCTCCAGCCGAGCGGACGGCCGTCCAGGCCGGTAACAAGGAGGTAAGGGGTTTCTTCCGCACCGCGAGCGGCGATCTGCTCGGCGGTGGCGTCGATCGCGACGATCGGCGCGGTGAGCAGTTCCAGGCCGGCCGAGGAGAAGAAGGACAGGCGTCGGATGCCCCGGTCGGCGCCGAGGAAGTCCTCGACGAACGCGTCGGCGGGGTCGGACAGCAGCTCGGCGGGCGGCGCGAACTGCGCGAGCCGGCCGCCGGTGCGCAGTACGGCGACCATGGTGCCGAGCTTGACGGCCTCGTCGATGTCGTGCGTGACGAAGACGATCGTCTTGCCCAACTCCGACTGGATGCGCAGGAGTTCCTCCTGCAGGCCCTTGCGGACGACGGGGTCGACGGCGGAGAACGGCTCGTCCATCAGCAGCACCGGCGGATCGGCGGCGAGCGCGCGGGCCACGCCGACGCGCTGCTGCTGACCGCCGGAGAGCTGATAGGGGTAGCGCTTGGCGAACGAGGCGTCGAGCCCCACCCGTTCCATCAGCTCACGGGCCCTCTCGCGGGCCTTGTCCTTGCTCCAGCCGAGCAGCCGGGGCACGGTGGCGATGTTGTCGACGATCGTGCGGTGCTGGAAGAGTCCGGCGTTCTGGATGACGTAACCCATCGACCGGCGCAGCGTGTTGACCGGTTGCTGACGGCTGTCGACGCCGTCGATGAGGATCGTGCCCTCGCTGGGCTCCACCATCCGGTTGATCATCCGCAGGGTGGTCGTCTTGCCGCAGCCCGAGGGGCCGACCAGGACGGTGATCGCACGGTCCGGTATGTCGAGAGAGAGCCGGTCGACCGCCACCGTGCCGTCCGGGTATCGCTTGGTGACTGAATCTATCCGTATCAAAACGCCGAATACCCTTCGGGTGTGGCAAGTTCTGCCCGCGCTCGACCACGCGAGTTCGGGCCGTTGCGGGGAGAGTCTAAACCGGTTACCAGATCAACATCCCGCCGCCGATCCCTCGATCCGTTCTGTGCGCAACCTGTGAGTCCGCTGATTCTCACTCTTCCCTCAGGACCGGCTCAGGGATCCCCCAGACACCGCCCCGATCGTCATGGCCATGAACGAAACGAACGCGGGAGGCGTCCGGCAGCGCTCGGTCGAGATCGTGGTGCCGGTGTACAACGAGGCGCATGTCCTCGCCGGCAGCATCGGCCGTCTCCACGCATACCTCGAAGAGTCCTTCCCGTTCCCGTTCCGCATCACGATCGCGGACAACGCCAGCACGGACCGCACCTGGTACGCAGCGACCGATCTGACCCTCCGTCTCCCGCACGTGCACGCCGTGCGGCTGGAGCAGAAGGGCCGGGGCCGCGCCCTGAAACATGTGTGGAACCGCTCCAGCGCCGATGTCGTGGCGTACATGGACGTGGACCTGTCGACGGGTCTGGAGGCCTTCCTCCCCCTGGTCGCTCCGCTGTTGTCCGACCACAGCGACCTCGCCATCGGCAGTCGGCTGCACCGCCAGGCGAGCGTGGTCCGGGGCGCCAAGCGGGAGTTCGTGTCCCGCTCCTACAACCTGCTGCTGAAGGCCGGCCTCGGCGCCCGTTTCTCCGACGCGCAGTGCGGCTTCAAGGCCGTCCGCGCCGACGTCTTCCGCGCGCTCGCCCCGCACATCGAGGACACCGCCTGGTTCTTCGACACCGAACTGCTGGTGCTGGCCCAGCGCAACGGACTCCGCGTCCACGAGGTGCCGGTCGACTGGACCGACGACCCCGACAGCCGCGTCGACATCGTCCGCACGGCCGTGGACGAACTCAAGGGCATGGGCCGGATGCTCCGTTCCACCCTCTCCGGCCGCACCCGGATCCCCGCCGTGCCCCGCCGCGTCGCCATCCCCCAGGCGCCGGCCGCACGCGCCGCCTCCCCCGCCGTCCTGCCCACCGGGGCGACCACCCACCTGGAGTACGCGTCATGACGACCCTCGCCCCGCCGCCCGTACCCGTCCAGGAGGACGGCCCCCGCCACCGGGCGGCGCCGCCGGCCGACGGCGGACCCGCCGCCCGCGCCAGGCGCCTGTTCACCGGCGCCCCCGACGACCCCCGCTGGGCGCGCCCGGCCCTCTGGGCGATCCTCGTCCTGGCCACGGCCCTCTACGCCTGGAACCTCTCCTCGATCACCGGTAACACTTTCTACGACGCCGCCGTCTACAGCGGCACCAAGAGCTGGAAGGCGTTCTTCTTCGGAGCCCTGGACGCCGGCAGTTTCATCACGGTCGACAAACCGCCGTTCGCCCTGTGGGTGATGGGGCTGTCCGCCCGCGTCCTCGGATACGGCACCTGGCAGCTGATGCTGCCGATGGTCGCCGTGGGAACCGGTTCCGTCGCGCTTCTCTACCGGCTGGTCAAGCGGGACTTCGGCGCCGTGGCGGGGACGATCTCCGCGCTGGCGTTGACGCTCACCCCCATCACGGTCGCCATCACCCGGGACACCAACCCGGACCCGGTCCTCGTCTTCCTGATGCTGCTGGGCGCGGCCGCGCTGCTGAAAGCCGTGCGCACCGGTCGGCTGATGCCGCTGGTGTGGTCGGGCGTCGCCATCGGTTTCGCGTTCAACACGAAGATGATGCAGGCGTACGTGGTGCTGCCTGCCTTCTTCCTGGTGTACCTGTGGGCCGCGCACGGCTCGCTGGGCAGGCGGATCCGCAATCTGGCGGTCGGCACGGTCGCGCTGGTCGTCTCCAGCGCCTGGTGGATGGCGGTCGTCGACCTGATCCCGGCCTCGTCCCGGCCGTACATCGGCGGTTCGACCGACAACACGGTCTGGGACCTGGTCATCGGCTACAACGGTTTCGGCCGTATCTTCGGGGCGAGTTCCTCGGTGGGCTCGCAGGGCAACGGCGCGAGCTTCGGCGGCGACGCGGGCCTGTACCGGATGTTGAACGAGATCATGGGCGGCCAGATCTCCTGGCTGATCCCCTTCGCGGCGATCGCGCTCGTGGCCGGTCTCGTCCTGCGCGGCCGGGCGCCCCGTACGGACGCCAAGCGCGCCGCGCTGATGCTGTGGGGCGGCTGGTTCGTCCTGCACTATCTGACCTTCGCGCTCGCCGAGGGCACCTTCCACCCCTACTACGTCACCGCCATGGCTCCCGGCATCGCGGCCCTGGCCGGCGCGGGCGGCGTGATGCTCTACAACGCTTTCCGCAACGGATCTGCGGCGCGCTGGAGTTGGGTGCTGCCGGCCGCGATCGCGGCGAGCTCGGTCTGGGCGGTCGTCCTGCTCCAGCGGGTCTCCGGCTCCGGAACGCTGTACACCGTCGCCGAGGTCGTGACCGGTACGGCGGGAGCCGCCTCGGTGATCGGACTGCTGGTCGGCCGGTTCACGAAGCGCCGGCGGCTGACAGTCGTCGCCGCGCTGGCGGCGGTCGTGGCGCTGCTCGCCGGTCCGGCCGCCTACTCGGCCTCGGCCGCCACCTCCAGCACCAACGGCACCAACCCGACGGCCGGTCCGAGCACCGGCGGCGGCATGGGCGGGGGCGGCATGGGCGGGGGCGGCGGTCAGCGACCCAGCGACACGGCCGACGGTCCGGGCACCAACTCCGGTACGGCGCAGAGCGGTTCGGGCGACGGCCAGGAGACGGGCGAGCCGCCGTCGAACAGCAACGACTCGACGAACAGCGACAGCTCGACGAACAGCGACAGCTCGACGGAGTCCGGTGCGACCGACTCCGGTACCACGGAGTCCGGCACGACCGACAGCGGCACTGGCGGCGGCACCGGCGGTGGCATGGGCGGCGGCGGGACCCAGGTGTCGTCCGCAATGATCACGTACCTGAAGAAGAACCAGGACGGCGCCCTCTGGCTGGTGGCGGTGGCCACGGACCAGACGGCCTCCTCGATCATCCTGGAGTCCGGTGAGCCGGTCATCTCGATGGGCGGCTGGTCCGGCAGCGACAACGCGATGACGCTCGCCAAGCTCAAGAGCCTGGTGAAGGCGGGCAAGCTGCACTACATCGTCGTCAGCGACAGCGGCCAGGGCTCCTCGAACACCGAGATCTCGACCTGGGTCAAGGCGAACGCCACGGCCGTGTCCGACTACAGCGGTCTCTACCGCCTGGACGCGTCCGACGTCAGCTGAGAAACCCCGTGCGGCACAGTGGACAGTCCGTACCCACGCGAAGGGCGGGCCGCCGGATTCACCGGCGGCCCGCCCTTCCCCCCGTTTCCGCGACGGTCACTGACCTCGTCCCGAGGTCCAGGCGACGAGCGTCGCGCCCCAGTCGAGGAGCCATAGGGCCGCGCCCAGGACACCCGCCTCGACGCTCACGCCACCGCCGCTGCTGCCGCCGCCGTCGGGAAACCCCCGGTGCGCAGCACGCGCCCGCCGGGCAGTACGGCGTACACCTCGCAGCCGTCCTGCTCCGCCGCCCACTCGACGCCCTCCGCGCCCATGGCGAACGCGGCCGTGGCGACGGTGTCGGCCTCGGTCAGGGTCGGGGCCACGACGGTGAGGCTGTCGAGGCCGCTGGCCGGGCGGCCGGTGCGGCCGTCGAGGATGTGGTCGCCGCGCTCGTAGCGCGCGGAGGTCGCGACCGCCCCGTCGGTGAGATCGAGGACGGTGCACAGCTTGTCGGCGAGCTCGGGGTGCCGTACGCCGACCCGCCAGGGCCCGCCGGAGACGACCACGTCACCGCCGGCGTTGAGGCAGAACCGGCCGATCCCGGCCCCGGTCAGCAGCTCCGCCGCCCGCTGCACGGACCAGCCCTTGACCACCGCGCAGGGGTCGAAGCCGCGCCCGGGCAGCCGGACGTCGAAGGCGCCGCCGGTGGCCGCCCGATAGCGCTCGCAGATGTCGAGGACCTCCACAAGGTCGGCGCTCAGCTCGTCCGCCGCCAGCTCGCCCCGGCCGTACCGGGACACCTCGCTGTCGGCCTTGAACGGGCTGAACCGTGCGTCGACCTCGCGCAGCCAGGCGAACACGGCGTCCCCGGTCTCGTCGCGGACGACGGTGTCGTCGACCCGCAGCGAGACCGGAAACCCCATGACGTGTTCGACGCGGTGCATGTCAGGCGCCCTTCGCATCGATGGCGGCCTGGAGGGACTCCCGGTAACCGTCGCTCGTGATCGTCGCACCGGAAACCGTGTCGATGTCCGCACTCTGCGCGGTAAGCGTTTCCGCAATCAGCTTCGGCACCGCGGCCGTCGTCTGCGGATGATTCGGCTGCTTCAGCATGTCCACAGCCGTGATCTTGTCGCCCTCGAAGGTGACCTGAACCTGGACGTCGCCCTTCTCGGTGTTCACGGTCGAGCCCGCCACGGTCTGCGAGGCCGCAGCGGAGGCAGAAGCCGAACCAGAAGCCGAAGGGGACGCCGAGGCGGCTGCCGCCTGGGCGTCGATGGCGGCCTGGAGGGACTCCCGGTAACCGTCGCTCGTGATGGTCGCGCCGGAAACGGTGTCGATGTCCGCGCTCTGCGCCGTAAGCGTTTCCGCAACCAGTTTCGGCACCGCGGCCGTCGTCTGCGGATGATTCGGCTGCTTGAGCATCTTCACAGCCGTGATCTTGTCGCCGTCGTAGGTCAACTGGACCTGGACGTCGCCCTTCTCCGTGGTCACGGTCGTACCGGTGAAGGTGGTCGATCCCGAGGCCGGGGCGGAGGAGGACACGGAGGGCGTCGAGGCGGCCTCGCTGGTGGACGTCGTCCCGGTCGACGGCTCGTAGCGCCAGATCGGGATCAGGCCGGCCACGGAGAGGACCAGGACAGGTATTGCTCGCTTCACGTCGTCTCTCTCATCCCGCCAGGCTGAAGCGCTCGAAGTGGATCTGCGGCTTGGGCACGTCGAGCTCGCGCAGGGTGCCCAGGACCGCGTTCATCATCGGCGGCGGACCGCACAGGAAGACGTCCCGCTCCGCGATGTCCGGCACCAGCGCGACGAGTTCGCGCGGCGCCAGCCGGTCGGGCACCGGCGGTCCGGTGACCAGGTGCAGTTCGGCGCCCTTGGCGAGCGCGAGGTCGCGCAGCTCGTCGTAGAGGACGGCGTCGCGCTCGCCCGCCACCCGGTAGATGACGATCGCGTGCCCGTGGATCTCCTCCAGGAGCGCCCGGATCGGGGTCACGCCGACGCCGCCGGCGATGAGCAGGGCCTCCGGTCGGGTGCGGTGCATCGCGGTGAAGGCGCCGTAGGGGCCCTCGGCGAAGACGCGGGTGCCGGGCTTGAGGTGGCGCAGGCCCGCGGAGCCGTCGCCGGCCGCCTTCGCGGTCAGCCGCAGCCGGGTGCCGTCGGGCGCGGCCGACAGGGAGAAGGGGTTCGCCTGCCACCAGCGGTCCTTGGTCAGGAACCGCCAGAGGAAGAACTGGCCGGCCCGGGCGGGCAGCCGGTCCAGGTCCCGACCGGTGATGTAAACGGATACGACGTTGTCCGCCTCCGGTACGACCGCCTCGACGCGCAGCTGGTGGCGCCAGTTGCGCCAGAGCGGCAGGACGAACCGGCCCAGGACCACCGAGCCGAGGGCGACGCCCCACACCCCGTACCAGTAAGCGGTTGCGACAGAGGAAGCGGTGAAGGTCGTGCCGACCGCGACCTGGTGGGTGAAGGCCAGCACCACCGCGACATACGTGTACAGGTGGATGAAGTGCCAGGTCTCATAGGCGAGGCGACGGCGGGCCCAGCGGGCGGAGACGCCGCCGATGACCAGGATCAGCACCATCGCGACGGCGGCGCGCAGCACGCCCTCGACGGTCTCGGCGAGGTCGACGAGCTGGCTCACCGGATTCATCGACGAGGACTCGGCGTAGCCGAAGGTGATGAACACCACGTGGCCGACCAGCGTCCACAGCAGACCGAAGCCGGTCCAGCGGTGCCAGTTGGTCAGCCGGTCCATGCCGATGCGGCGGTCCAGCCAGGGCAGCCGGGCCACCAGCAACAGCTGGAACGCCATCAGCAGGGCGGCGTACAGACCGGCGAATCTGCCGATCACGACGAGCGTGTTGGAGGCGAAGCCCGCCTGGACTGCGAAGAGGGTCACGACGGCCGCGTTCGCGGCCAGCACGGCGTACAGACCCGTGCGGGCCACTACTTTGGGACGTATCGCCGTGGGGGGGACGGGAGGCGATTGGACGGTCGTCACGGACGGAAACTCCTAGATCGGGTCCTCATAACAGAGAGCTTCTCCGTGCTTTGCTGTCGTTTTCCTGTCGTACAACTTTCAAGATCTTATCGATCCGTGCGCGCACGAGACGCGGGTCTGGCGCTTCCGGGTGGGTGGCGCACTATGGGCGGGTGGAAAAAGTACGACTCCTCGTCGTGGACGACGACCCGCCGATCGCCGATCTCGTGGCGACGGTCGCCCGCTACGAGGGCTGGGACGCTATCACCGCGAACTCGGGTGAGGAGGCGCTGCGCCGCGCCGCCGACTTCCATCCCGACATCGTGGTGCTCGACCTGATGCTGCCCGACATCGACGGCTTCGGCGTGCTCGACCGGCTGCGGCACTCCGGAACGATGGTGCCGGTGGTGTTCCTCACGGCGCGCGACGGGGTCGCCGACCGGGTCGCGGGGCTGACCCGCGGCGGGGACGACTATCTGGTGAAACCGTTTGCGGTGGAGGAGCTGATGGCCCGGCTGCGGACCGTGCTGCGACGCAGTTCGGGGCCCGCGTTCCAGCGTTCCGTGCTGCGGGTGGCGGATCTGACCATGGACGAGGACACCCGGGAGGTCAGGCGCGACGGAAAACTCCTCACGCTCACGCCCACCGAGTACGAGGTGCTGCGCTATCTGATGCGCAAGTCCCCGACCGTGCTGACCAAGGCGCAGATCCTCGATCACGTGTGGGAATACGGTTTCGGCGGCCGTTCCAACGTCGTCGAGCTGGTCGTCAGCCGGTTGCGGCGCAAGCTCGACGCGACGGGCGACGACCCGCTGATCCAAACGGTTCGCGGTTTCGGATACGTCCTGCGGCAGGCGGCCGAGTGATCCGCCGCCTCTGGCAGGCCTACCGCAGACTGCGGCTGGGCACGCGGCTCGCCCTCGGTCTGGGCGCGCTGTCGCTGGTCGTGTTCGCCGTGGTCGGCGCCACGCTGACGATGTACATGCGCGACTATCTCGACCATCAGCTGCGCGACCAGATCAAGCTGGTGCAGGTGGTGCAGTCCAAGGACGCCAAGGCGCACGGCATCGTGGAGCGCAAGCCGTACTACGGCTGGTACACCGCCGTGTACGACGTCTCGGCGGGCTCCGCCGTGCTGCGCAAGCCGGCCGACGTGCCCGCGGACACCACCGCGCTGACCGCCCTCGCCCAGCGCATGCAGAACTCCACCAGCGAGGTCACCCGGACGGTACGGATCGACGGCGAGGGCGACTATCTGCTGCGCGCCTGCGAGGTCTCGCCCGGCGTGGTGCTGGTGAGCGCCGCGCCGACGGGAAACATCGACGGCACCGTGCGCCGGCTGATCACCACGCAGGTGGTGGCCTTCGGCCTCGCCCTGCTGGCACTCGTGGTGTTCGGCCGACGGATGCTGAAACGCGGTCTGAAACCGCTGAGCGACATGGCGCACACCGCGCACGGCATCGCCTCGCACGACCTGACCGAGTCGGCGTCCCGGCTGCACCTGCGCGCGGACGCGCCCGGCGGCGGCCCCGAGGTGGAGGAGCTGCGCACGGCCTTCAACACGATGCTGGAGCACATCGACGACTCCCTCGCCGTGCGCGCGCAGGCCGAGCAGCGGCTGCGTCGTTTCGTCGCCGACGCCTCGCACGAGCTGCGCACGCCGCTGATGTCGGTACGCGGTTACGCGGATCTTTTCCAGTACGCGGCGGCCAACGCCCCCGAGGAGCGTGACAAACACCTGGCCCGGCTGCGCGCCGAGGCCGCGCGGATGGGCGTCCTCCTCGACGATCTGCTGCTCCTGGCCCGGCTCGACGCGGCCGAGGTGGAAACACCGCTGCGCATGGAGAACGCCGACCTGGTGGAGCTGGTCGAGCAGGCCGCCGACGCGTTTCGCGCGAGCCATCCCGGCCATCCGCTGACGGTGTCCCCGGCCCCGGCCGCTGTACTCCTTCGGATGGACCCGCACCGCATCCGCCAGGTGCTGGACAACCTCCTGACCAACGCGGCCGTGCACACGCCGGCCGGCACCCCGGTCCGGGTCGAGGTCACCGTCTCGTCGGGCACGGCCCGGGTGCATGTCTGCGACCGCGGTCCCGGCATACCGCCCGAGGACCGCGACCGCGTCTTCGACCGCTTCTACCGCGTCGACAAGGCCCGCAGCCGCGACCGCGGCGGCAGCGGCCTCGGCCTGTCGGTCGCCCGCTCCCTGGTGCGGGCACACGGCGGCTCGCTGGAGCTGGACGCCACGACGGCGGCCACGGTCTTCACCATGACGCTGCCACTGGTCCCGTCCGCTGACCGACGAACGGGCCCAAGCGCTCAACGGACAACACCCGGCGACACCTCGACACCAACGCCGACGCACTGAAGACGGCGGCCCGCCTCCGCTCCGCCCACCCCCACCGAACGCCGACAACCTGACGACACACCTCCCCGCCAAGCGGCCCACAGTCTGCCGCGTCACCACCTGGCGGCCCACGGTCTGTCGCTTCACCACCGAACAAACCGCCGCCTGCCATCTCATCGCCAAGCGGCGCGCACGTCCGCTCCGCCCACCCCCGCCGGACAACGCACCGCCGGGCGACCACCGTCTGGCGTCCCGCAGGCAGGCAGCACACCACCACCCGCCCGGCACCCAAGCGGCCCACCGCCACCGCCCCGCAGCCAACCGACCCACCGCCCGCCGACTCGCCGCCCCGGTGCCAAGCCACCGGGCCACCGCGCCACCGCGCCACCGCGCCACCGCGCCACCGCGCCACCGCGCCACCGCGCCACCGCGCCACCGCGCCACCGCGCCACCGCGCCACCG